>JBIHZP010000066.1:0-6574 GCA_044231315.1 Daejeonella sp.
ACACCCTTTATTGTGGCAATGGACTGAGATTCACCATACCTAATTAATGCTTTTTCTTGTAGCACTTCGGTATAACTGATGGTTCGCGCATCGTTCCTAAGATTCAAAAATGCGCTTGTCCCAGGATCAAAAGTTTTACCTTTTAGGGCTTCGATACGCAAGTCTGAACTAAACGTATTGTACATGGAGAGCACAATCGTTTCAAAGCCATTAAATACCGAAAGGATGATGATTAGGGCTGCACTACCTACAAAAACACCAAGCATGGAAATCGCTGAGATGAAATTGATCGCATGGACCGATTTCTTCGAAAAGAGATACCTTTTGGCGATGTAATAAGAGGTGTTCAATGTTTATTTATAATTGAATAAGAATTAATCATTTTATTTCAAAAAAGGATTGTGCTGCTTTTCAAAACCAATGCTAGTGGCTGGTCCGTGACCAGGATAAACGCGACATGGATCCGGTAATGAAAATAATTTTTCACGGATATTTTTTATTAAAAGCTCATGGTTACCCCCAGGAAGATCAGTACGGCCGATGCTACGGTAAAAAAGCACATCACCTCCAATTAAAAAGCCATCTTGCTGACAGTAAAAACATAGGTGTGCAGGCGAATGACCAGGTGCAAAGATGATCTCCAGCTCGGATTCGCCAAATTTAATCGTTCCACTCTCAGGTAAATACAATTCAGGCAAAGGCGAAATTTCATATTGTATTCCCATTTGTGGAGCATAAGAAACAACAGAGTTCAGGACAATCTCTTCCCCTTTATGAAATTGGGGTAATAGTCCGTAGGTATCAAACACAAATTTATTCCCTAAAACATGGTCAATATGGCAATGCGTATTCAGAAGCAAAACAGGCTTCAGTTTTTTATCGGAAATGAATTTCAAAAATTCATTCTGCTCCTCTCCCGTATACATTCCGGGATCGATAATGACACATTCCAAAGTATCATCAAAAAGGATATACGTGTTTTCCTGATAAGGGTTGAATGCGAATGACTTGATTTGAATCATAGTATAAAGTTACCAATTTCTGTACAATAGGAGCGAGAATATGGGGAGTGTGATTTATAACGATTAATATATGATTAGATATGGAAAGAATAAAATGATAAAACAACAGATTAAACCTGCCCTAATTTTGCCATTTAAACGTTTTTATCATGTGATCGATATCTTTTTTTATAAAATCTAGTGCTGGCTGAATGGAATCTAAGCGAGGCTGTTCATTAAAATATAAGGCGCCACGCAAATAATTTTTAGTGCTATCGGTCAGGAAAAACTGTACCGAGGAGGCCGTATTGCCATCAATTGAGTAATAAATGCCATAAACCTTTTTTTCTGGATAGGAAATCATAGCTTCATCAATGGCCGTAGCCTTAACCGTATGCTTAAAAGCAAAAGTTCGCGCATCTTCAACCAAAGCATCAAACTGTCCTCTATTGCTAAAAGACTGATAACTCAAATGCACACGGCCATTAAACTGTGGATAATAAATATCCATCCAGCAGGGTTTAGCATCCTTGTTTTTATCAGCTAGAACAGTTGAATAAATCGAGAAGTCGAAAGTAAAAGGACAATTATTGCTGTAGTTTTGGTATTTATTTTCAGGAAGGTCAATTTTAAAATAACCACGCGGTTTAGGCGTGTAATCACTTCCACAGGAAGGAAAAAGGCCTACAATCAAAAAAAGAGCAATCAAAAAATTTCGCATCATCAGCTATTCCAAATTTCCCAGGATTTTTCAGCCTGCAAATGCAACATTTCCAAACCATTTTTAATGGAGGCGCCCTTCACCTTGCCACGCTTAAGAAATTCGGTTTCTAACGGATTATATACCAAATCGTAAAGTAAATGTTTACTTGTCAGGAATTCATAAGGTATCTCTGGGTATTCGGCCATTTTGGGTGCAGTACCTACCGGACTCGTATTGATAATCAGAGTATATTCTTTTAAAATGTCTGCATCAAGTTTTTTATAGGATAATTGCTTTCCCGTTGCGCGCCGTGAAACCTTTTTGAAGGAAATCCCTAGTTTTTTAAGCACATAAGCGACAGCTCTAGAGGCACCACCTGTGCCTAAAATTAAGGCTTTATGATGATGCTTTTTCAAGAGCGGCTTCAAGGATTTTTCAAAGGCGAAAGCATCTGTATTATAGCCTTCTAACCTCATTTGCATGGATGATAGCTCACCACTGAAAAAAGCTTCTACCGGCTGCCGATTCACAATCTTGATACAATTTACCGCATCAATCTCTTTGGCTGCAGGATCTACCGTATCCAAATAAAACATAACCCCAATTTTATGAGGAACGGTAACATTTAATCCGCATAAATCAGGATTACCATTAATCAATTCAGTCAGATCGCTTAAATTAGGCAGAGGGTAAAGCTCATATTCATAATTATCAAGCCCTTCCCTCAAGAACTTTTCTGTAAAGTACTTCTTCGAAAAAGAATGCGTTAAGGGATATCCAATCAAGCCGTATTTTTTCATATTATTCTATAAAATGAGGCTAGCAACCGAAAAAAAATAACTATTTGGCTTCCATATCAAGGAAATGATCAAAAGTATCACTTCTTAGTCCCAAACGCAAAGTTTCAACAGGAATTACATCTGCAGGCGCAATATTGCCAAGATTGATATTGGTTCCAATCAATTTAATAAACCAAACTTGTTGTGCTTTTTGTGGAGCTTCCCAGATAATGGTTTCAGCAGGAATTTGAGTTAAAATCTCATCCACCAAGCCCTGTCTTACCTCACCAGAATCTCTGTACAAGCCTACATTACCACTTTCACGCGCTTCGGCAATCACCTTCCACGATCCGGCTTCAATTTCAGCTTGCATTAAGCTGATCCACTTGTATGGCGCAAAAATCTTAGCAGCATCTTTTGATCCAACCTCAGAAATAACTGTTACCTGCCCAGTTAACTTGCGGATATACTCACATTTTTCATCATGGGGGATGCTAATTGAACCATCCGATACTTCAGCGAACTTCATATCGTACTTATCCAAAATTCTACGATAATCATCAAACTGATTTCTGATGATAAAAGCTTCGAAAAGGGTTCCTCCGAAATACACAGGAATCTGAGCCTCGCGATATATTTTTAACTTATCTTCAAGGTTAGGAGTGACATAAGAAGTAGCCCAGCCTAATTTAACAATATCTGTATGCGGACCGGCAACTTCAAGGAAATCCTCTACTTGACGAATGCTAAGACCCTTATCCATAACCATGGTAAGTCCGTTAACACGAGGTTTCTGAGTACGATCGGGAATGCTTTTTAATGTATAATTCATTTGTTAATCTATTGATTTAGAATAATTTATAGGGCCGTTGCTTAATTTTTGAATTAAAAAAAGGCTTTTATAATTTTTTGCAAATTTCCGAAAAAAAATTAAGACCTAGGGACTAATAATTTTATTGATTTTTTAACGGGTATATCTATTTATAATATCAATAATAACCTTATTTTCATGGAGCTGAGGCAGATATTCAAAAAGGATATGGTGTTTCTCAGGGTCAGAATTTAATGCTGTTTCAAGATAGACGAGCGCTTCCTCAATTTGATGGGCTGCAAAAAGGTAGGCCACCATCCGATAATAAAGCTCGGCAGAATCGGGATTATTCTTTATTCCATCAGAAATGACTTCAATCGCTTCATCAAGCTTCTCCTGCTCAAATAAGATAGAGGAATAATCAAGCCAGCCCTCAATATCTACCGGATTGAGCTCAAGCACTTTTTGATAGGCCTTCTCAGATTCATCAAGCTGCTTAAGCTTATATTGGGCATCCGCTATCGCGAACCAGTAATCCGCATTTTTATCATCTAAGTCTAGCGCCTTCTTGTAAAAATATAATGATTCGAAATACCGATCCTCAAAATCGAGGGTTACGCCTATACCAAACCAGGCATCCGACTGCGTAGGATCGAGCTTAACCGCCTTTTTATAGTAAGAACGGGCTTCATCCATTTGCTCTAGCTTTTCGTAGCACTCGCCAATAGCAGTATAGGTATCCCCGCTTGGCGGTTCGTACTCAAAAGTATGCTTATAAATTTCAATCGCCTCTGTATAACGATCCAAATTAACCAAAGCATTTCCCTTGTTAAAATAGGCAGAAGCAAAATTATCCTTGATTAGGATTGCGTAATCATAGGCATCAATTGCCTTTTCAAACAAATCCATTTTATTGAATGCATTGCCCAAATTATACCATGCAGCATAAGAGTAGGGCTCATTATTGATGTACTGCTCGTAAAATTTAATGCTTTCTTCCTGCTTGTCGAGTACATCATAACAAAATGCGAGCTCATAAAGTGCATCTTGATTTTCCATGTTCTGCTCCAAGCATCTTTTCAAGTAAATAACAGCATGCTCATAATCGCCCATACTTTGATACACATAGGCAATATGAAGTAATATTTCATCGGTGCTTTCTGCTAAATCCAAAGCCTTTTCATAATTATCTAAAGCATCCTGGTTACGTTCCAAGCCCTCGAAAATATTCCCCCTGATGGTAAAAATATCCGCATCTGAAGGCTCCAGCATCTCGGCCTTATTTAAAGATTCAAATGCCTGATCAAACTGATTGGTAGCTAAATATAATTGTGCCTGCTTGATAGAAAATACAGCAGCAAAAGGGTGTTGATTAATAGCATATTCAGCCACCTGAAGCGCCTTTATCGGATCATTTTTTTCAACATAATATTCAATAATACTTTCAAACGCTTGCGCATCAAAAAAGTACTGATCCTGATTGCGGATCATTTCTTCATATCTTTCTACCGAAAATCTGGGATCTTCGGAAAAACCAAACTCAAAATCTTCTTCCATCCAAAAATTATTCCACCTAAGAACACTTCCATGCATGCCCCTTAAATAGCATGCAATTCAATCAATTTTCAATTTAAGATAAATAGATAAATTCTACACTTTTATTTTTCCACATCCCCACATGCTGGTGTATCTTTTGCTTGAATAAAATTTTAGCCGTTTTTAGAATCGTTTAATATCTAATTCGATAAATACCCTTGGGGGAAATGCTTAACTTTACAAAAATACGAAATTTTATGCAGATAGACATCATTCCGATATTACAGAACCTTGGGATACAAGCTATTAATCATGCTTCCAGTACTGGCAAGCAATGGACAAGCTCAAACTCCACAGAGCCAAGCACCATCCATTCTCCTGTTGATGGCAAAGCGATAGCTAAAGTGCATTTCGCACAACTGGCAGACTATGAAAATACACTCGGCAGCGCTGAGCAAGCATTCAAAATTTGGAGAACATGGCCTGCACCAAAAAGAGGGGAAGTAATTCGCCAGCTAGGTGATGCGCTACGACATAAAAAAGAAGATTTAGGCAAGCTCGTAAGCTACGAGATGGGTAAAAGTCTGCAGGAAGGCTATGGTGAAGTGCAAGAAATGATCGATATCTGCGATTTTGCTGTCGGATTATCTCGTCAATTATACGGACTTACCATGCACTCTGAAAGACCTGCGCACCGCATGTATGAGCAATGGCACCCCATGGGAATTGTAGGAATTATTTCAGCCTTTAACTTCCCCGTAGCGGTTTGGGCCTGGAATGCCAGTCTTGCTCTCGTTTGTGGAAATGTTTGCGTGTGGAAACCTTCCGAAAAAACACCACTTACAGCTATTGCATGTCAGCATATCATTCAGGAGGTATTTGAGACTAATGGGGTACCCGAAGGTACGTCCAGCTTACTCATCGGCGATCGTAGCATTGGCGAACTCATGAGTCATGATAAACGTATCGGTTTACTCTCTGCAACAGGCTCTACCCGCATGGGAAAAGCTGTTGGCGCAGCCGTTGGTGCTCGATTAGGGCGCAGCTTATTGGAGCTTGGTGGTAATAATGCCATCATCATTTCTAAAGATGCCGACCTCGACATGTCATTGGTTGGAGCAGTTTTTGGAGCGGTGGGGACTGCGGGACAAAGATGTACGTCGACCAGAAGGCTGATTATTCATGAAAGTGTGTACGATACTTTTAGGGATAAACTTGTAAAAGCTTACAAACAATTAAAAATTGGCAATCCACTAGATGAACACATGCATGTTGGACCCCTAATCGATAAGGATGCTGTAAATAATTACCTCAGCTCGATTGAAAAATGCAAGAAAGAAGGCGGCAATTTTATTGTTAAAGGTGGTGTTCTTGAAGGCGAGGGTTATGAGTCAGGATGCTATGTAAAACCATGTATCGCAGAGGCTAAAAACGATTTTGAAATAGTTCAGCACGAAACTTTTGCACCTATACTTTACCTGATGAAATACAAGACATTGGAAGAGGCTATTAACATGCAGAATGATGTTCCACAGGGACTCTCTTCAGCGATTATGACCTTGAACCTAAGGGAAGCAGAACAATTTTTATCCTTTGCAGGATCAGATTGTGGTATTGCCAATGTAAATATTGGTACTTCAGGTGCCGAAATTGGTGGAGCTTTTGGTGGTGAAAAAGAAACAGGTGGCGGTAGAGAATCTGGGTCGGATGCATGGAAAGCTTATATGCGCCGACAAACAAATAC
>JBIHZP010000004.1:0-19420 GCA_044231315.1 Daejeonella sp.
TAGGGGAGTTTATCCTTATAAACATGCCAGTCGCCATTATATTCAAATAATCCTAAAATCTGATCTTTAAAAGCAATGAAAAGTCCGATGAACAGTATCGGAACTATAAATTTTGAATTCACATAAGGTATACGAAAGCGTTTAAGCTTCGATTCTTCGGCACTTTCTTTTGGAAGAAGAAGCACCCCTGCACAAACTAAAACAAAGGCAAAAAGGGTCCCAATGCTTGTTAAATCCGTAACCTCTGTCAGATTCATGAATAGTGCCGGAATAGCTACAAGGGCACCCGTAACGAGGGTTGCAAACCAAGGTGTTTTATATTTTGGGTGAATGCTTGAGAATTTTTTGGGTAATAAACCATCGCGACTCATAGCCATCCAAATACGTGGCTGTCCCATTTGAAAAATCAATAAGACACTCGCTGTAGCAATAACTGCACTGATTGAAATGATATAACTGATGTTTTCTAATCCCACATTTTTGAATACAAAAGCCAAAGGATCTTCAACTTGCAGATCTTTATAGTTCACCATTCCAGTAAGCACAAGCGCCACAAGAATATAAAGCACTGTGCAAATAATGAGGGAGTAAATCATCCCTTTGGGAAGATCGCGTTGCGGATTCTTACATTCTTCTGCTGTTGTTGAAATGGCATCAAAGCCGATATAGGCAAAGAAAACTCCAGATACACCTTTCATCATTCCCTCAAAACCATTTGGCATAAAAGGATCCCAATTGGCAGGTTTTACATAGAAAAATCCTAGTATGATAACTCCAATAACAACTCCCACTTTGAGAATTACCATGGCATTAGTTGCTTTTTTAGTTTCTTTAATTCCAATAAAAACGAGATAGGTTATAAAGAAGACGATGGCAAGGGCCGGAATATCAGCGATGAATTTAAAATTACCAATTCCGGGAGCATTTGCCCATGCTTGAGCGGCAAATATTGCTTTTTCGCTCATTCCGCCAATATTTGATCCTGCTGCCACAAATTCTGTATGTGCTTTGGAAGCCGACAGGTAATCCATGGTTAAGTATGCTGGAATATGAATGTTAAACCCATTCAGTAAATTTGTAAAATATTCACTCCATGATATGGCTACCGCGATATTTCCAATAGCATATTCCATTAAAAGATCCCATCCAATTATCCAGGCTATTAGTTCGCCGAAGGAAGCGTAAGCATAGGTGTAAGCGCTGCCTGCCACTGGAATTCTAGATGCAAATTCTGCATAGCATAAAGCCGAAAAGCCACAGGTAATGGCAGTAACAACGAATAAAATACTGACTCCTGGTCCGCCATGAAAGGCTGCATTACCAATTGTGGAAAAAATTCCTGCCCCAATTACGGCTGCAATTCCCATGAGGGTAAGATCCTTTACATTAAGAACCCGTTTTAATCCATCTGCTTCATTTTCTGCATCAGAAAAACCGGCATTACGGTCTCTCATGATCATCTCAATCGATTTTTTTCGAAACAGGTTTATAGACATATTTTCTTAGGATTGCTCGTTTAAAGAATCAAACATAAAAAATATTTAGTTCGGATTAAACATTCAAGCTAAATATTGATTGTCGGATTCTTTTTTATTTCACTATTTATGATCCTTAATCTAAATCTTTTAGTTCAGCCTTAACAAAATTTGCTAATTCTTTTACGTATTCGGCGCTAAAATTGAATTCGATACCTGCGGTTTCATAAATCTCTTTTATCGTTTTGGTATAGCCTAGTTTTAATGCATCTAAATACATCGAAAGGCCTTTTTCGGGATCTTTTTTATAATTTTTCCAAACGGCAATGGCGCCAAGTTGGGCAATTCCATACTCAATGTAGTAAAATGGGACTTCAAAAATATGAAGTTGTTTTTGCCATAAGTTTTCTTGAGCTTCTGGATGTTCAGACCAATCGCTAAAGTTATTCCCGAAATCTTCAAATATATTTTTCCATGCTTGCGACCGCTCTTCAACGCTATGCTCTGGATGGGTATAAATCCAATGTTGAAATTGATCTACAACAGCAACCCATGGAAGGGTTTTTAAAACATCTTTCAACTGATCTTTTTTGGCTCTTTTTAAATCTTCCGGGTTTTCGAAATAAACATCCCAATGATCCATTGAGATTAATTCCATACTCATAGAGGCCAATTCAGCAACTTCGGATGGTGTATGTTTAAAATCGTTTAACTCAAGTCCCGCAGTAATAAAAGTATGAATGGCATGACCACCTTCATGTACCATGGTGGTTAAATCGCGGAATGTGCCTGCTGAATTCATGAATATGAATGGAGCGCCACTTTCGGCCAATGGGTAATTATAACCACCAGGGGCCTTACCTTTGCGACTATCTACGTCAAAAAAGCCGTTTCTTTTCATGATTTCGAGCCTTTCGCCAATGTAAGGACTCAAACCTTGGAAACATTTGATGGATTTATCAATCAGTTCTTCCCCATTTTTAAATGGTTTTAGAGCAGCTTTTCCGGAGGTGTCAACTTCCATGTCCCACGGCTTTAACTCGCTTAGATTTAGAGCTATTCTACGGTTTTCTGCTTGATCTTTTAAAATTGGTACAATTTCTTTTTCAATCGCTTTATGAAAATTTAGGCAGTCTGCCGCTGTATAATCGAAACGGCCTAATGCTTGAAACATGTAATCCCTAAAATTTTCAAAACCTGCATTCAAAGCCACTTGATGGCGTAGTTTCAAAAGGCTATGAAATAAGTTATCTAATTGAACCTTGTCTTGTAACCTACGGGCTGTAATGGCCTCCCATGCTGTTTGGCGAACTGAGCGATCTGTATCTTTTAAAAATACTGCAGCTTGCTCGAGTGTATATTCTTGATTGTTGAGTATAACCGACATAGAACCGGTTATTCCTTGATATTTCTGCTGTTCTACTTGAATTTGAGTCAGTAGGGGGATGTTTTCTTCACGAAATAATTCAAGTGCTTTTTTGATTCCACGGGTAAATACAAAGTATTTATCCTTATCTAACTCGGCCGTAAATTGACAATTAATAAATTTTTTGTTTAATTCATTGCTTATAGGGGCGATTTTAGGCTCGATTTCAGTTGCAAAATATTGAAAATCATTTAATAGTTTTTCATCGGTCGTATCGCAGGTCATGCGGATATATCTCCATGCAAAGTCCTCCTCTAATGCCGCCTCAAGTTCACTTCGGTCTAAAAGCCATTGCTCAAGCTCAGAAAGAGAATGAATACTTCTTGTTTTTAATTCATTAAATATTGGCTCTAGACTATCCCAGTCGACTTTTAAAGTCTCAGGGATATAAGTTCTTGTTTTTTTTGAAATCTTCTGATCGTTCATATTAATATTGATTGCGAAGGTAAGTATCTAATAAAAAAAAGCTTGCGAAGACAACGGATGCGATGCCATTAGTTGTGAAAAATGCACGGTCGACTTTCGAAAGGTCCTTAGGTTTAACAATGCTGTGCTGATAAATCAACAAAATGGCGAAAAATAAGACGCCAGCAAGGTAAAACCAGGATAAATCCGATATAAGATAAGGAATTGCTACAAATAAAACTGCAAAAAAATGTAGAAGGGAAGAAACGCTCAGTGCTCTTTTTTTTCCAAGCCAAGCTGGGATGGAGTTTAGATTGTTTTTGCGATCAAACTCTTCATCTTGAAGTGCATAGATTATGTCAAAGCCACTAACCCAGCATAAAACCGCTAGTGAAAAATAAATGGGAAGCATGGCAAATTCGCCTGCCACAACTAAATACGCTCCGATTGGCGCTAGGGCTAGCCCCAAACCCAAAACAAGGTGGCATAATGGCGTAAATCGTTTGGTATAGCTATAGCCAAGTACGACAGTTAGGGCTACCGGCGATAGGTAAAAGCAGATTTTATTGATAAATAATGTTGAGATAATAAACAACAAGCTATTGATAATGGTAAATATCAAAGCTTCGTTGGAGCTTATTTTACCGGATGGAATATCTCTTATGGCAGTTCTCGGGTTCTGAGCATCAATATCCCTATCTAAATATCGATTATAGGCCATGGCCGCATTTCGTGCAAAGAGCATACACAAAACCATCAACAGAAGCTTAAGCCAGTTAAATTCTTCTTCGGTGTTTGAAATAGCAAGAAAAAATCCAATAAATGCAAAGGGCATTGCAAAAATGGTATGGGCAAATAATACCAGAGAAAAATATTTTTTCATGAACAAAAATTTTCAATTGAGCTGGAAAGCTAAATTAATGGTGTTTTTTATGTCTTTTAAAGCTATTTAACGTGTAAACGACTTATTTAAACCGTTAATAAAATTTAAAATTTCTTCACGTCCTTGTTGTGTTTCTGCAGAGGTGATGTAATGCATGGGTACCTCTTCAAAAATCTCAAGCAGTGAATTTCTGAATTTTGCCACATTCTGATCCGTTTTGACTTTAGATTGTTTGTCGGATTTGGTAAAAACTAACTGAAATGGTAATCCATTCTCACCAAGCCATGAACAAAATTCAACATCAATTTTTTGCGGAACGAGTCGGCTATCAACCAAAACGAATACACATTGTAAATTTTCTCGGTTTCTGAGGTAAAAACTTATGAATTTTTGCCATTCACCACGGTTACTTCTGGATGTTTTGGCATAACCGTAGCCTGGAAGATCGACTAATTGCCAATTTTCATTTATTAGAAAATGATTAATTAGCTGTGTTTTTCCGGGTGTTTGAGAGGTTTTTGCAAGTCCCTTTTTCTGGACAAGCATATTGATTAATGATGATTTTCCTACGTTTGAGCGGCCAATAAAGGCATATTCTGGCAATTCAGGAGGAGGTAACTTATCTGTCCTAGTATTACTGCATTGAAATTCTGCGCTTTTTATGATCATGTTGCAAAGGTAGAATAATGACCGCAATGTTTAAAGCCTGTATCTGTAATTCAATCTGTTATAGGTCATTTTTAATAGTTTTCTTTCAAAAAGGTATAATAGCTTTATTATCTCAAGCCTGAATCCATTATCTTTGCGCATGTCTAAAATTGTACGGCCTTATCAGGATTCTGATGCTACCAAAAAAGAGCAGGTAGCAAGGATGTTTAATAATATTTCAGGCACCTATGATTTCCTGAACCATTTCTTATCTCTTGGAATTGATATGATCTGGAGAAAAATAGCCATTAAGGAGCTTTTGAAAGATAAACCTGCTTTCATTCTTGATGTAGCTACTGGGACTGGTGATCTTGCTTTTGAAGCCATTAAAACTTTAAATCCTGAAAAAGTAATCGGAATCGATATTTCTGACGGCATGCTCAGTATTGCTAGGGAAAAGATTATTAAGCGTAAAATGCACGATAAATTTGAGGTGCGTTTAGGTGATTCTGAAAAATTACTTTTTGAGAAGGATACTTTTGATGCCGTGACCGTTGCTTTTGGGGTTCGAAATTTTGAAGATCTAGAAAAAGGACTTAGCGACATGCTTAGGGTATTGAAACCAGGTGGAAAAGCAGTGATCCTAGAATTCTCAAAACCGAAAGTATTTCCAGTCAAACAGGCTTATAATTTCTATTTTAAGTATATTACACCTGCAATCGGACGGATTTTCTCAAAAGATAGCAGTGCATACACCTATCTTCCAGAGTCTGTGGCCTCTTTTCCTGATGGAGAAAAATTTAATATGCTTATGCAGAAAGTTGGCTTTCAAAATGCCCAATTTCGTCCTTTAACCTTTGGTATTTGTTCCATTTATACGGGTGTTAAATGAAAATAAAAGCATTTTATCTCTTAATATTTTTTCTTGTTTCTGGGCAATTACGTGCTCAGGAGAACTATGGTGGGGGTGTAGATCAGGAAAGAGTAAATTTTGGCTTTCACTTTAAATACATCTCATCAGAGTATAAAATTCAAAAATTATCGAATTGGAGAGGCCCTTTCAATGATCCGAATACCTTAAATCCATTAATAGGAAGTCCGCTAGTGAGTTTAAGCTCACCGCCCACACAAGGATTCGGTTTAGGCTTCGTTTCTGATTATAAAATTGGAAAAAATGTCAATTTAAGATTTACTCCAGGAATGATTTTTTCGGATGCCATTGTTGATTATGAGTTTGAAGATCCCAATTTATTTACTCAGCAAATTATTCAAGGTACCATGATAGACCTTCCTTTGGGGATAAAATTAAAATCCAATAGAAGAAAAAATTTTAGAGCCTATGTAATTGGAGGCGCTAAGTACACCTTAGATATTATTTCCAAAAAGAAAAGAGACGACTCCAATTTAATTGCTGAAGCTAAATTTTTGAAAAACACTAAAAACAATCTTTGGTATGAAGCCGGTTTTGGTTTCGATTTGTATTTTGAATTTTTCAAAATGTCGCCTGAAATCAAATTCTCTCAAACAAGGAGGAGTGTGTTATTAGATTTTGATAGATTGGAAAATCCATATGTGGCTCCCATCGATAAGCTATTTATTAGGAATATACAGTTCAGTCTGTTTTTCGAATAGCTATCTAATGGAATTTATTAAATTGAATATTAAATTATTATGTCTAAGATAGCTTTAATCACAGGTGCAACTGCTGGAATTGGGGAGGCTTGTGCACGCCTTTTTGCTCAGCAAAATTATGATCTTATCCTTACTGGCAGAAGGACTGATCGTTTGGATGCTCTAGCTAAGCAATTAGTGTCCGAATTTGGAATTCGGGTAAATACCATTGGCATGGATGTTCAAATTAAAGAAGATGTAGCTAAGCTTGAAACGTTGACGGATGACTGGAAAAAAGTTGACATTCTAATCAATAACGCCGGTTTATCTCAAGGCTTAGACCCAATAAATTCAGGGAATACTACAGATTGGGAGGTAATGATTGATACCAATATTAAGGGATTGCTTTTTGTTACTAAACTGGTTTCAAACTGGATGATTGAAAATGGTTCAGGTCATATCATTAACATTGGATCTATAGCGGGTAAAGAAACTTATTTAAATGGAAATGTTTATTGTGCTACCAAGCATGCGGTAGATTCCTTAAATAAGGCCATGCGAATTGATCTTTTGCCTTATAAAATCAAAGTTACTGCTATTCATCCTGGAGCTGTTGAAACAGAGTTCTCTGAAGTCCGATTTCATGGGGATAAAGAACGTGCAAAAAAGGTTTATGAAGGTTTTGACGCTCTAAATGCGCGTGATATTGCAGAAACAATTTGGTTTGTAGCTTCCCGTCCGCCACACGTAAATATAAATGATATATTAGTAATGCCTACAGCTCAGGCTAATACATCACATCTTTTAAGAGAATAAAGACTCGTTTTTACAGCTTTTCCAGTTCTTAATTACTGTAAATTTGTATTAATTGTTCTCAAGTAGATAGGATTGTGTAATTTTAAAAAAAAACTAAGCAATTTTTAAATAATTAAATTAATGTCTCTTCAACAAACTATTGATCAGGATATAAAAGCAGCTATGCTGAATAAAGACAGTGTAAGGCTTCGCGGACTTAGAGCCATTAAGGCTGGATTGTTGCTTGCAAAAACAGAAAAAGGCGCTGAAGAAGGTGTGTCCGAGGAAATGGAAGTTAGGGTTCTTCAAAAGCTTGTTAAGCAACGAAAAGAATCAGGGGATATTTACCAAGCACAAAATCGTCCAGATCTTTATGAGATTGAAAATGAGGAATTGCAGGTTATTGAAGCCTATCTACCACAGCAAATGGATCGTGGTGCCATCACATCTTATATTCAGCAAACTATTATTCGTGTAGGTGCTACAAGCATGAAGGACATGGGAAAAGTAATGGGCTTGGTCAATAAAGAATTGGCAGGAAAAGCTGACGGAAAAACAATTTCTGAAGTAGTAAAGGAAATATTGGGTAATTAATTAAAAATGATTCTGTTTTTCGGTATAAAATTATTTTATACTATTTAAGATTTAGATTATATCTTAGCATGAAACAGAATATATGTACTTAACAATTCTATGGAGTTCTCGATAAAAGAAGAAAACGGTTTTAAATATATTGATGAAGGTGAGGGTGAGGTACTTATACTACTTCATGGCTTGATGGGGGCGCTTAGCAATTGGACCGATGTAGTGGATGAATTCAAAAAAGATTATCGCGTTATTATTCCATTATTACCTTTATACGACCTGCCTTTGATTACAACAGGGGTTAAGTCCTTGGCTAAATTTGTTCATAAATTTGTAAAATATAAAAAGTTAAAAAACATCACTATTCTTGGAAATTCTTTGGGGGGACATGTAGGCTTAATTTATACTCTCAACCATCCTGAAGAAGTTAAATCTCTTGTTTTAACCGGAAGTTCTGGTTTGTATGAAAATGCATTTGGTGGTTCATTCCCAAGGAGAGAGGATTATGAGTTTATCAAGAAAAAGGTTGAATTCACCTTTTATGATCCAGCTACAGCGACTAAGGAGCTTGTTGATGAGGTTTATCAAATAGTAAACGACAGAATTAAAGTGATTAAAATTCTGGCTATGGCTAAATCTGCAATTAGGCATAATATGGCCAAGGATATACACAAGATTAAGGTTCCTGTATGTCTAATATGGGGCAAAGACGATAGAATCACCCCTCCGGAGGTCGCAGTAGAATTTAATCAACTTCTACCTGATTCTGAATTAAACTGGGTTGATAAATGTGGGCATGCTCCAATGATGGAAAGACCCAATGAATTTAATGTCTATTTAAAAAAGTTTTTAGATCGTATTTATTAAATTTACAGTATGTACGCATATGAACTCATATCTGACGCTATTACACCAGTAAGGTCCTCTGATCCTATTCAGAAGCTTATTGATAAAATGGCTGATTTTCGGGTAAACCATTTGCCCATTATCGACAATAACCAATATATGGGACTTGTTTCAGATCATGACATCTTAGAAATTCACGATCATACCTTGCCTACAGCTGCGTTAAGTTTATCATTATATAGTCCTTTTGTATTTGAAGAGCAGCATATTTATGATGTAATCCGACTTTTTTATGAACAAAAATTAAGTCTGCTACCTGTACTTGATACCAATAAAAACTACAAAGGGGTAATTTCCATCAATACAATTATTGAGCACTTGGCTACCCTAACTTCTGCAAAAGAGCCAGGAGGAATTATTGTACTTGAGGTTGATAACAGAAACAATTCTTTGTCGCACATAGCGCAAATTGTAGAATCTGATAATGCACAGATTTTAAGCTCTTTTGTTGAATCGTTTCCTGATTCTACGAGACTTGAAATAACTCTTAAACTCAATAGGACAGAAATATCATCGATTATCGCTTCCTTTCTTAGGTATAACTATGTAGTAAAGGCCACCTTCAATGATATCAAATCTAACGATGGCACAAGCGATAGATATGATCAGCTTATGAATTACCTCGACATTTAATAAATCAACATGAAGATTGCAATTTACGGCAGGCAATTCAACAATACTGTTTTACCGCATGTTCAACAGATTTTTAACATTCTGGCAGAGCATGATATAGAAACCTATGTTCATGATAAATACAATCAGTTCATAAGCGGTAAAATACATTCATCAAAGAAGCTTCAGATCTATCAAAATCACCAAGATCTCATCTCATCGCAAGTAGATTTCATGATTAGTCTAGGTGGTGATGGAACATTACTAGATACAGTTACTTTAATACGTGATTCAAATATTCCTGTGATTGGAATCAACTTTGGTAGATTAGGTTTTTTAGCTAGTGTAAATAAAGACGAAATAGCCTCTGCGATTAAAAGTCTGATTAACAAGGATTTTACTTTAGATAAGCGAGTTCAACTCTGCATCGAATCTGAACTTAATTTATTTGGGAATGAAAATTTCGCATTAAATGATATCACTATTCATAAACGTGATACCTCTGCAATGATGATTGTTCACGCCTATTTGAACGGCGATTTTTTGAATTCTTATTGGGCAGATGGCTTAATTGTAGCTACCCCGACAGGTTCTACTGCCTACTCCTTGAGTTGCGGTGGGCCAATTATATTTCCTGGATCTGGGAATATAGTCGTCACCCCGATTTCGCCTCATAATTTAAACGTAAGACCGATTGTTCTGTCGGATAATAACGTGCTATCTTTCGAAATTGAAGGGAGAAGCTCAAAATATCTCTTGACTTGTGACTCTAGGACTGAAGTAATTGATACCTCCATTAAAGTAAGTATTAAAAAGGCTGATTTTGGGATCAATTTAATTAGGCTAAATAATGAAAATTATTTATCGACGTTAAGGAATAAATTACTTTGGGGAATTGATACTAGAAATTACTGATCCTAGACTGTATTAAATGCATAGATTAATATTTATTGTTTTCTTCTTTTTAGGTACTAGTGTAGTTTCAGCACAAACATGGGAAGTGGGTGGTTTTTTAGGTAGTTCCGGATATATGGGAGATATCAATCCCATTCGACCTCAAAAATTTACTGATTTTGCCTTTGGAGCACAATTGAAAAGAAATTTCGACGGGTTTTGGTCGGCAAAACTGGCCTATATGAATGGAAAAATACAGGGGGATGATGCTAAATCAACAAATTCCAATCAAAGAGATCGGAATTTAAATTTTTATTCCACAGTTTCTGAGCTGTCGATGCAGGTTGAGTTTAATTTCTTTAAATATTTAGCTGGAAACATATATAGCTATGAAAACAATAGGTTTAGTCCCTATATGTTTACAGGCATAGCCGGACTAACGTTCGAACCAAGCACTAAATACAATGGGGATGAAGTAACTCTTAGGCAAGTAGAAACTGAAGCCCAAAGCTATAAGAATTATGCCCTAAGTGTTCCTTATGGTTTTGGAGTAAAATATAATATTTCTGGCAATTTAAATTTAATTGGAGAAATTGGCTACCGCACAGCATTTACTGATTATCTAGATGATATTAGTGGGAGATATCCGGATTTTAGTATAATTCCTGCGAAAACTCCGATATCTCAAGCTTTGTCTGATCGCTCAAAATTATCAAATATTGGAGTTCCTGGAATACAGCGGGGTGATTTTAGACCGCGTGATACTTATATGTTTGCAGGAATATCACTCACCTTTACTTTTGTGCCAATTAATTGTCCCACTTTCTAATAGTGAATTAATGTTTTTAAAGAATATATTGATTTTTTAGCGAAAAATTGAAATTTTGTTTGGTTTTTGAATGTGCCTTTCTCTTTTTATTTCTTGTAGTGGAATAACATAATTTAGTCATAACTTTGCATTTCTAAATTTTGGGAAGATTTTTAGCAAAGGTTTTAAATTATGACAAACCAAAATATTTTTTATTGTTAAAATGTTCCTGATTTTACGTTAAAAAGAATCGATGAGTTTACTTGAACAGATAGATAAAGACCGTTTGCCAAAGCATTTGGCAGTCATTATGGATGGAAATGGTCGTTGGGCCAAGGAGAAGGGGAAATTACGCGTTTTTGGACACCAAAATGGTGTTTTAGCTGTTCGTGATACCGTTGAAGGCGCTGTTCAATTGGGAATTAAATATTTAACTCTTTACGCCTTTTCAACTGAAAATTGGAACCGTCCGAAGCTTGAAGTCATGGCTCTGATGGAATTATTGGTTTCAACAATCAGTAAAGAAACCAAAACTTTAATGGAAAATGGTGTGCGACTGAATGCCATTGGAAATTTAAATTCTCTTCCAGAAAGATGTCTTCGTCAGCTGCAAGAAGCAATTGAAAAAACATCAGGAAATACAAACTGTACTTTAACACTTGCATTAAGTTATAGTTCCAGATGGGAAATTACTGAAGCCGCCAAAACAATTGCGAGCAAAGTAAGGGATGGGGAATTAAAGACAGAAGATATTACGGAAGAACTTTTTGCCGCTCACCTAAATACGGCAGATATGCCGGATCCTGAATTAATGATTCGAACTAGCGGAGAGCATAGAATAAGTAATTATATGTTATGGCAAATAGCTTATTCTGAATTATATTTTACTTCGAAATTGTGGCCTGATTTCAGGCGTGAGGACCTTTTTGAGGCTGTTATTGATTTTCAAAAACGTGAAAGACGCTTTGGAATGACTAGTGAGCAATTGAACTAATTTCACTTTTAACACTTTTTAACAAGCGATTAGCTTATTTTAGCAACGTTAAATACAACAAATGAACCGCATTCTTATATTATTTTTCTTTCTAATAACTGGTACTTCTGCAATGGCTCAATTTGGGCGAACCGGAACACCAACACCTTCTAGACCTAGTTCAAACACTGATTTAAGCTATCTTAATCCTAAAGAATTGATTATAGGAGGAACAAGCGTTATGGGTACTGAGTTTTTGGATAAGGATGTTTTAATAACCATTTCCAAATTAACCAAAGGTGATCGTATTACGGTTCCTGGTGATGCTACTTCTAACGCAGTTAAGAATTTATGGGCTCAAGGTCTTTTCGATGATGTGAAATTGAATATCACTGAAATTAGATCAGATACCGTATTTTTTGAAATCGCTGTGATTGAACGCCCGCGTTTAAAGAAAATTGAACTTTTAGGATTAAAAAAGGGTGAAATCACGGATGTCAATGAAAAGTTAAATGATAAAACTGGTAAAGTTGTTAATGAGAATCTCTTAAAGACAACAACAGATATCATTAAAAAACATTTCACCGAGAAAGGCTTTTTATTCACCGATGTAGCTATTACACAAAGGAAAGATACCTCTGAAGCGAATAATATCATTTTGGATATTAAAGTTGATAAAAATGATCGTGTAAAAATCAGTGAAGTTAGCTTTACTGGAAATAAAGATTTTAAAAGTAGTGCGCTTAAAAAATATCTTAAAAAGACTAAAGAAAGGGCTATTTACAAGGTGTTTGGATCTGGAAAGTTTCTTCAGAATAAATACGATGAAGATAAGTTGACCTTGATCTCTAAAATGCATGAAAAGGGATATCGAGATGCTGAGATAATCAAGGATACTACCTTTAGGACCGGTGAGAGCACCATTGCTGTGAATATTGATTTATATGAAGGACCTAAATATTATTTTGGAAATGTTACTTGGGCTGGAAATGCAAAATACTCAACTCAAATATTGGATGCAATTCTTTCCATTAAAAAAGGAGAGGTTTTCAGTGAAAAGAAACTAGATAAGAAATTATCCAATAGCCCTGGTGGCGATGATGTTTCTTCTCTTTATCTAAATGATGGTTATCTTACGTTTAACGTTGATCCAGTTCAAACCAAGATTTATGGGGATACTATTGATCTTGAAATTCGTTTGTATGAAGGTCCCCAGTACACCATTAATAAAATAATGGTTAAGGGTAACGAATTAACAAATGACAAGGTAGTTCTTAGAGAGATTCGTACTAAACCGGGTCAGAAGTTTTCTAAGGAATTGATTGTTAGAAGTACTCGTGAGATTGCTCAACTTGGCAATTTTGATGATACGAAGACCGATCCCAAACCAATCAACATTAATCCAAATGATGGCACGGTTGATATTGAGTATACGGTAGTTGAAAAGCCATCTGATCAAATCGAATTGTCAGGTGGATTTGGAGGCGGTCGTGTGGTTGGAACTTTAGGATTAACCTTTAATAATTTTTCGGCGCGAAACTTATTTAACATGAGTGCATGGAAGCCACTTCCTAAAGGCGACGGACAAAAATTAAGTATTAGAGGTCAGACCAATGGCAAGTTCTACCAATCTTATAGTTTTTCATTCTCGGAACCGTGGTTAGGGGGTAAGAAACCTATTTATTTTGGAATTAGTGCATTTACTTCCCTTCAGTCTAACGGACTAAAAAATTTAGATATCAATCAGCAGAAAATTCGTTTAAATGGTTTGACTTTTTCATTAGGACAGCGTTTGAAATGGCCTGATGATTATTTTCAGGCAAACACTTCAATTAATTTACAGCAGTATATTTTGAATAACTATAATCAGTTCATATTTTCAACTGGTAATTCATATAACTTCAATTTAACTCAGGAAATTAGTAGAAGTTCGATTGATGCTCCAATTTTTCCAACTTCTGGTTCTAATTTAAAGTTAACTATTCAGGCTACTCCTCCTTATTCTTTGTTAAATAAGACAAATTATGCGGTTGCAACTGATAAGGAAAAATATCGCTTTACTGAATATCATAAATGGAAATTTGAATCTCAATGGTTCCAAAGAATATATGGTAAATTGATATTTAAAGCACAAGCTCAATTCGGATTTTTGGGTGTATATAATCAAGCCGTAGGACAGTCAGCATTTGAGCGATTTAAGTTGGGTGGTGATGGTATGCAGGGTTTCGACTTCCTTCAAGGATCTGAAATTATTGCCATGCGTGGATATGCCAATAACTCAGTTATTCCTGCTGGATCTAATCCAACAATCGCGCAGGGTTCTGGTAGCCCGATTTTCAATAAATATGTAATGGAGCTAAGGCACCCAATTACTGCTAGCCAGAGTGCTACAATTTTTGTTCTTGCATTTGCTGAGGGTGGAAATACATGGAATAGCTTTAGGAATTTTGCGCCATTTAACATCAGAAGAACTGCCGGTGTTGGTGCAAGGGTATTCTTGCCAATTTTTGGATTGTTAGGTATAGATTATGGTTTTGCCTTTGATAAAATACCTGGTCTGCCAGACAATGGAAGAAATCCTTTTACGTTTAGTATTTCTCAAGCCATGAATGGAGGTTTTAACTAAATCATCTAATTAGGATAAAAGAAAGAAAAAATCATTTTAAATAGCTTGGAGTTTAGTTTTATGGTTTTGGAATTGGATTTTGAAATTTAAAATGTTCTTGAATTTGCAAAATAATTATACAGAAATGAAAAAAATCGTTATAATCGCACTATTATTAGTTCTTTCAAGTTTAGGAGGATATGCACAACGATTCGCTTATGTTGATAGTGATTATATTTTGAGCTATATTCCAGAGTATAATTCAGCACAAAAGCAGCTTGATGCATTATCAGAGCAATGGCAAAAAGAGGTTGATATTAAATTTGTAGCTATTGAAGACATGTTCAAAGCGTATCAAGTGGATCAAGTATTGCTGAATGGTGAAATGCGCAAAAAACGTGAAGACGAAATAATCCAGAAGGAACAAGAAGCAAAGGAATATCAACGAATTAAGTTTGGATTTGAAGGTGAACTTTTTCAAGTCCGCTCAAAATTGATTAAACCAATTCAGGACCGTGTTTCGAAGGCTGTTCAATCAATTGCCGAGGCGCAACAGCTGGATATGATATTTGATAAAAATAGCGAGATTACGCTTTTGTATGCAAATCCGCGTTTAGATAAAAGTAATGATGTATTAACAAAACTGGGTTATAAACCAGGAACAACCAAATAAATAAGATCTCACTAATCATAAACAATAACAGACTATAAACAAAACAATGAAAAATTTATTTAAAATAGGAGTGCTTGCAGTAGGAATGATACTTTCAGTAAATGCGGCAAATGCACAGCAAAAATTTGGTCATATTAATTCTGCTGATCTTTTACAAACTATGCCAGAAATGAAGGCTGCAGATGCGAGTTTTCAAACATACGCTAAGGCAAAGCAAACATCGCTTGAATTGATGGGAGCAGAGCGTCAAAAGTTAGTTACTACTTACGAAGAGAAATACAAAACTTTAAGTGAAGCTAATAGAGTTGTTTTAGAGAAGGAATTAACAAGCCTTGGTGGCACCATTCAAGATCTTGAGAAACGTATTACAGACGCTCAGGAAAAAGCTCAAGAAGAATTAACTACTAAGCGTACGGAACTTTATCAGCCTGTTTTTAAGAAAGCAGAAGATGCGGTTAAAGCTGTAGCAAAAGAAAAGGGCTTTGCTTATGTTTTTGATGTTTCACAGCCTGGTGTGATTTACTTCGATGGTGGTGATGATTTAATTAACCTAGTTAAAATTAAATTGGGTATTGCAGCTATACCTGCAGCCAAATAATTTAAATGATCTTTAGTAAAATGCGGAGCTCTTAGCTTCGCATTTTTTTTTGTTTAAAAATTCGATTTTGCTAATTCTATCTCCTATTCATGATTGGTTCAAAATAATATTCTATTTTTGGGAATGAGTTCAGCACTACCCATTGGGATTTTTGATTCTGGTATCGGGGGACTTACAGTGGCCAATGCCATTCGGAAGATTCTGCCTAAAGAGCAATTGATTTATTTTGGCGATACAGCCCACATGCCTTATGGAGATAAATCGCCAGAAGCTATAAAATTTTATAGCCTTAAGATTGCTAAATTTTTGTTGGATAAAAATTGCAAATTGATTTTAATTGCTTGCAATACAGCCTCTGCTCATGCCTATCATGAACTTCTTCATTTTCTAGGTGACAAAATACCAATTGTCAATGTTATTGACCCAGTGGTTGATTTGCTCGCTAGCTCATCCAAGTATGGGAGAATTGGGGTGATTGGAACAAAGTCAACCATTCGTTCTGATATTTATGCTAAAAAATTTAAGGGTATAAATCCTGAAATTCAAGTTTCTTCCTTAGCAACACCATTATTAGCTCCTATGATTGAGGAAGGTTTTTTTAATAATACCATCAGTAATACCGTTATTAACTCTTATCTATCATCCTCGAAATTGAAAAAGATCGATAGTTTGATACTAGCATGTACTCATTACCCTCTTATTAAGCCTGAAATACAAGCTTTTTATAAAGGGAAGGTGGAAATAATCAATACCGCTGAAATTGTTGCGGAGCACCTTAAAGAACGTCTAACTAGTCTCGAATTACTTAATAGTGGTCCGATAAAGAAACATCAATTCTATATTTCTGATTATACACCATCTTTTGCCACTAGCACGCGCTTATTTTTTGGTGAGAAGATTCATTTATCGTACAAACCAATCTGGGACTAAGTTTTAAAGCATGAATAACACTGCAATTTTACGCATATTACCTAAGTTTGCATACAAAAGGCCTATAAATTGAATTTCTATCTGACATACATCTTGGTTGCAAGTGCATTATTCATGTTTACTGCATTATTTACCTTGTTTGCTGTCTATTCAGAGCGTAAAATTTCCGCTTTTATACAGGATCGCTTAGGTCCGATGGAAGTTGGTAAATATGGTTCATTACAGGCATTTGCAGATATCTTGAAAATGCTTCAAAAGGAATTTATAATTCCCAAAGCTGCAGATAAAGTCCTTTTTGTTTCAGCTCCAATCATCATATTTGTCTCCGTTTATTTAGGCTTTGCTGCCTTGCCATGGGCTCCGGGACTTATTCCAGCGTCGTTAAACCTCGGTATTTTCTATATTTTTGCCATTCTATCTATTGAAACTCTTGGTATTTTGATGGCAGGATGGGGTTCGAATAATAAATATGCTCTGCTTGGTTCGATGCGCTCTGTTGCTCAAATGGTTTCTTATGAGATTCCTGCCGGCATCTCACTTTTATCGGTTGTAATGATTTCTCAAACTCTTAATTTGCAAGAAATTACAGTCAAACAAGGTATTCTTTCATTGGAGTCGGTTAAGTTTTTAGGTATTTGGGAGGTAAAGGCAATTGGTGGATTTTTAGCTTGGAATATTTTTCAGGCACCTCATCTTATTCTTGCCTATTTTATCTATTTTATCGCCTCTTTGGCCGAATGTAATCGTGCACCCTTCGATATTCCTGAAGCAGAATCAGAATTGGTTGGGGGCTTTCATATTGAGTATTCGGGGTTGAGATTTGCATTTATATTTTTAGCTGAATATTCCATGATGTTTTTAGTCGGAATGATTGGCGTAGTGCTTTTCCTTGGCGGATGGAATAGTCCGCTACCCAATATAAACGAGTTGCCTTTAGCAAGTTGGACAACAGGAATGGGCTGGGGTATATTCTGGGTTCTTTTAAAAACATTGTCGGTAGTAGCGGTACAAATTTGGATTCGATGGACTCTTCCACGCTTCCGTGTTGATCAATTGATGAGTTTTTGTTGGAAAGTGTTAACACCTCTCGCATTTTTATGTATGCTCATTTCCGGTATTTGGCGATTAACCATGATGTAATTTTATTGGAATTATAATTATAAAAATAAAGGCTTGAGTGATGAGCTATTTAAAATGATAAAAACAATACTAAATGTGTTTAAGACAGTTATTAATGGTCTAAGTTTAACGCTTAGTCACATTTTTGCCGCAAGAGAAAGCAGAAAGGTGAAAGCTATATCCGATCCTAACTATTTCTCGCAAAGCTCAGGTATTACCACTATACAGTATCCGCATGTAAAACTGCCAGTGCCGGATGTTGGGCGATATCAATTGGATGTGGAAATGGACGACTGTATCGTTTGTGATCTTTGTGCTAAAGTGTGCCCTGTAGATTGTATTGATATTGAGAGTATTAAGTCTACCGAAGCAATTGGCAAAACCTCTGATGGTACCACCAAAAGATTGTACGCTGCAAAATTCGATATTGATATGGGAAAATGCATGTACTGTGGTTTATGCACAGTCGTTTGCCCTACAGAATGTATTGTAATGACCGATACCTATGATCGGAGTATGTCTGACTTAAGTGAAATGACCTATAAATTTTCGGATATGACTACTGCAGAGGCCGATGAAAAGCGTTTAGCACTCGAAAAACTCAATGCCGAACGACTAGCCGCAAAGCAAGCAAGCATGCTTCCTAAAACCTAATTTAGATATGAACGCAGAACAACTAATTTTTTATTTTTTTGCGATTATGCTGCTACTTTCGGCTTTAGTAGTGGTTACAAGTTATAATTTAGTAAGAAGTATATTTCTATTCTTTGTCACACTTTTTGCACTTGCCGCAATTTATGTATTTGCACTTGCAGATTTTATTGCCTTAACACAGGTTGTACTCTATGCAGGTGGTGTATTAATATTGATGTTATTTGCTTTTATGCTCTCCAATAAGGAGCTTTTAAATGCCTTACAGCCAGTTAGTAAATCATTAAAATTAAACCACTTTATAGGGATTTTTATTTCACTAGCTTTCTTGTTTATTTTAATTCGCTTAATTTTCGAAAATGATCTTTCACAATTGGAATGGATTAAATCGAGTACCCCCATCTCTGCAAGTGATAATACCATTCATGCAATTGGAATTCAAAGTATGACGAGGTACTTACTTCCATTTGAAATATTATCGGTTTTCTTGATGATGGCACTAATTGGAGCCGCACATTTAGCTAGAAAGGGAAAAAAAATATGATTCCATTATCACATTTTTTAATCATTAGTGCCTGTCTTTTTTGTATAGGCTTGTATGCTGTATTGACCAAAAAAAATGCTATTCAAATATTGATTGGTATCGAATTGATGATCAATGCTGGCGTTCTAAATTTCGTGGCTTTTGGGAGATATGATAAAATAAATGGCGGAGGCCAAATGTTTGCATTGTTCGTTATTGTTCTTGCTGCTGCTGGTGTAGCAGTTGCTTTAGCTATTATTTTAAATGTTTACAAGCATTTTAAAACAATTGATTCTTCAA
>JBIHZP010000067.1:0-6430 GCA_044231315.1 Daejeonella sp.
ATAAATTCAGAAAATTGATAAAGATCTTTTTTATAGGCAATTACGGTATTTGGAGAAAACCGTTTTTCGAATTGCAAGTACCGTATAAATCGCTCAATAAACATCAAAAACTATTTGCATATCCAATAAATGAATATACAAATAGTTTTTGAATTTATATACTAAAAAGGAATTAAACAGTTTCGATGTTTAACCCTTGCTTGTAAATAGCTTTTTTAACTTGCGTACGACGGGTAATAGATTTTTTCTCGTAGGCCTGGCGGCTGCGAAGTTCTCTTAATACACCGGTTTTCTCGAACTTCTTTTTAAAGCGCTTAAGTGCCTTATCTAGTGATTCGCCGTCTTTTACATTAATAATAATCATAATATACAGATACCCCCTTTCAGTCTTGAAATGCAAAACTATGAAAAATATTGATGAAATAAAATATAATGAGCGTAATAGTCGCCAAAATCACAAAAAAAGATTCATTTCAAGCAACTAAGCATTCCATTTACTTCAAAATCTCTCTAGAAATTACCATTTTTTGAATCTCAGAAGTGCCTTCACCTATAGTACATAATTTAGAATCTCTATAAAATTTTTCTACCGGGAAGTCTTTCGTATAGCCATAACCGCCAAAAATTTGTACTGCCTCAGTTGCAGTTCTCACGCAGACTTCAGAGGCATAATATTTAGCCATAGCCGATTGTTTTGTCACGTTTTGGCCTCTATTTTTTAAATCTGCTGCCTGCATAATCAAAAGCTCAGCCGCTTCAACTTCTGTAGCCATATCGGCAATCTTGAAAGATATTCCTTGAAAACTCGAAATTGGTTGTCCGAATTGATAACGCTCTTTCGAATAATTAATAGCAGCGGTTAATGCTCCTTTTGCCATTCCTAAAGACAATGCAGCGATAGATATTCTACCACCATCAAGAATATACATGGCCTGCTTAAACCCTTCGCCTACATTCCCCAGTAAATTTTCTTTGGGAACTTTGCAATTATCAAATATCAACTCGGTAGTTTCTGATGCTCGCATACCAAGCTTATTTTCTTTTTTCCCATGAGTAAAACCAGGAGTACCCTTCTCAATTACCAGAGTAGAGATACCTTTTGAGTCGCCCTTCTCACCTGTTCTAACCATCACCACAGCTACATTACCCGATTTACCATGAGTGATCCAGTTTTTAGAACCGTTAACAATATAATGATCACCATTGAGTACGGCTGTAGTATTCATCCCCATCGCATCTGAACCAGTATTCGCCTCGGTGAGACCCCATGCCCCTATCCACTCAGCACTAGCTAATTTAGGTAGCCATCTTCGTTTTTGCTCTTCATTACCAAAGGCCATAATATGTCCGGTACACAATGAATTATGTGCGGCAACGGATAAGCCAATTGAACCACAAACTTTAGAAATTTCTGAAATAACACTCACATACTCAAAATATCCTAATCCGGAACCTCCATACTCTTCTGGAACAAGGACGCCCATCAACCCTAATTCTCCTAATTTTTTAAATGTTTCTACAGGAAATGTTTGAGACTCATCCCATTTCATCACATGCGGCCGGATGTGCTTTTCGGCAAAATCACGAACCATAGCGATGATCATCGTCTGATTTTCAGTTAAATTAAAATTCATCCCATTAAGGTCAGGACTTGTTATTGCTTGCATAAATAATTGGTTTTTATGCAAGTATAACAATAAGAAGGCCAGTTTTTAGGACTAAAAAAACAAATAAAAATAGTACGAATTGGTTTCCGGTTCAATTTATAACAATGGGATTAATTAGCATAGAATTTATCACCCACAATTATTAATAGGATACCAGAGAAATAATATTTTTTGACACTAATTTGAGTTTCTCCTTCGCATTTAAAAAATCAAGACTGATTACAAAGGCATAAGCGGCCACTTCCCCATCGAGTTTTTGTACCAGACGTGTTGCTGCACTTACGGTGCCTCCAGTCGCAAGAAGGTCATCATGAATTAAAACTCTTTGCCCAGGAATAATTGCGTCTTCATGCAGCTCTAAAATGGCAGAACCATATTCTAATTCGCAGGGCTCCTCAATGGTTGTAAAAGGCAATTTTCCTTTTTTGCGGATAGGAACAAATGGTATTTGCATCCTGTTTGCGAGCATTAAACCGAATAAAAAACCTCTACTTTCAATTCCAGCTACCACATCAATATGGACACCTTCCAACTGTTTAACAAATTCATCAATTACAGCTGAACATAATTGAGCATCCTTTAAAATAGGAGTAATATCCTTAAAAATAATTCCAGGCTTTGGGAAATCGGCAATATCGCGAATGGCAGAATCAAGCTTCTTACTAATCATAATTTAAAATGTAAGGTAAGGCTCAATTTTACGTATAATTTCTTCATTCAGAAGGACAATTTTCTTTAAATCATCAATATTTTTGAAATTGCCGTGCTGAGAGCGATACCGGATAATCGCATTGATCTGTTTATAAGACAAATAAGGTTGCATTTTAAATTGGTCGAAGGTCACTGAATTTACATTTATCCTTTGAATTAAAATGCTATTGAGCGTCAGCTGATTTTGTATCTGAGCGAATTTAAGGGAATCGATCCCATAAACTTCAAGCAATTGTTCCAGCCTATAAAAGCCTCCCAATCTATTTCTATAGCGGATAATACGGGAAGCAAAAGCGGGACCAATTCCGCGAATTTTTAAAAGCGTGACGGAATCTGCTGAATTTAGCTCAATAACTGTAATTTGAGTTTCTAAATTAGAACTTGAAGACTTCGTAAACTTATTTTTTTCAGGATATTTACGCTTAGAATCGGCAATACGAACATAAGGTTCGAGCATTAAATATTGAGATTCTGGAATGGAATAGATCCGTTTTAAATCTTCTTTATTAAAAAATCGTCCCCCTTTATTTACATAATTTCGAATAACTTTAATCTGCTTAACAGAAAGTCCCAGTTTTTCCCATTGATTGTCAGAAATCAAATTAGGATCAAACTCAAAATATTGAACTTTTACAAGATTAGGCTTCCAACTTTTATTAGGAATCAATTGTGATGCATTATTGAAAGACTCAGCTTCCAATTTAAATTTCTGAAAATTATATTTAGGTGTTTTACTGAGTTTTCTGTGAAACCAGGGAAAAGCTAGGACCATGATAGTCAATAAACACAGGAGGAATATACCATTCAACTCCTTTTTAGAAAAACTAAAGAATGATTTTATAGAACTCTTAATAACCCGCATATTTTTAAAAATAAGATTAAAAAATAGCTGTCCTTTGGAATACCAGAATGTAAAATTTCTGGCACTGGGGGTATCTAAAGCAAAACAGAATATCTGAAGATAAATATTAAATATTTAATTTAGCGTTATTTAATTCAATTTTTAGAAGAAGGAATGAAAATCATCAATCGGAAAGAATTTGCGGAGGCAACTAAATTAAATAAATTTTACATGCCCGGCTTAGCTTCATTATTGATGGAAATTATGAAGATTAATGAGGTGAACAATGTTTTTGAAAAAGCTGAACATCTTCATGGAATAAAATTCATTGATAAAATTTTAGAAATTATAGGCATCTCAATAGAGATTGATGAAACAGAGTTAAGACATTTTCCTAAAGAGGGTGGCTTTATTGTGGTTGCTAATCATCCCTATGGCGGTATTGAGGGATTAATTTTATTAAAGATAATGAGCATGGTTCGGCCAGATTCAAAACTGATGGCCAATTTCTTGCTTAAAAAAATTCCAAATTTATCTGAATACCTAATTGCTGTTAACCCATTTGAAAATCTAGAAAACACATCCAGCATAAGTGGGATAAAAACGACCATTCAACTTCTTAAATCCGGTATTCCAATTGGGATATTTCCAGCTGGAGAGGTTTCAACTTATAAAACAAAAATTCAAAAAGTTACAGATAAACCCTGGAATCCAGTTGTTGGAAAGTTAATAGAAAAGGTAAAAGTGCCTGTTGTACCTGTTTATTTTCATGGCAATAACGGACTATTATTTAATTTATTGGCTTTGTTACACCCCACATTAAGAACCGCAAAGCTTCCATCTGAGCTATTTAATAAAAAGGGTCAAACTATAAAATTAAGAATTGGTCAAGCAATTATCCCATTCAAATTACCGTTTAACGCTAATTCTACTAAGATTTTGGACTTTATAAGGGCTAAAACGTATGCATTAGGCTCGGGACTTGAAGACGAAAAAAAGATATTTACTCCAAAAAATCTTTTTAAAATCAAGAAGAACCCCGAAGCTATTATCCAAGAGATACCTTCGGAAAATCTTGAATTAGAAATTTCTAAACTGAGCGCTTTTAAAATATGTACTGAAAGCAATTATGAAGTTTACATCTGTTCTGCTTCAAAAATTCCAAATTTAATCAAAGAAATTGGCCGACTTAGAGAGATAACTTTTAGAGCGATAGGCGAAGGCACAAACAAGGCCTATGACCTTGATAAGTACGATATTAATTACTCCCACCTATTTATTTGGGATAAGAGCACTAAGCTACTAGTTGGATCGTACAGAATAGGAAAAGGAGATGAATTGTTTTACAGTAGCGGCAGAAAAGGCTTTTACATCAATGAATTGTTCAAAATCAGAAAAGAATTTAACCCGATTCTCAAACAAAGTCTTGAATTAGGCCGTTCATGGATACGAAAGGAATACCAACAAAAACCATTGCCTCTTTTTTTATTGTGGAGAGGAGTGATTCAATTTGTTTCTAAGAACTCTAATTATCGATACCTTATCGGACCAGTAAGTATCAGCAATAGTTTTTCGAAGCTTTCAAAATCATTAATTGTTGATTTTATTCGTGAGAATAATTTCGATTATGAGCTAGCTAATTTCATTAAACCTAGAAAGAAGTTTCGTCTTGATTTTTCTAAGATTGATAAAGATCTGCTCAAAGAAGCTGGTGAATCATTGAAGGATTTAGACACCTTAATTTCGGATATTGAAAGTAGTAACATGAAATTACCGGTGTTATTGCGAAAATACCTTTCATTAAATGCGAAGATTATAAGTTTTAATATTGATCCTAAATTTTCAGATTGCTTAGATGGATTTATGGTACTTGATATTCAAACAATTCCCAAAGAAATACTCAAAAAATTAGGAAATAATATCTGATTTTGATTTAATTATGTTAACTTAACATTGTTTTAATGTTAAGTTAATGTTAAGTAATTAAAAATTGAGATACCGAATTGCCATTTTCAGCCTTAAAATGTCCTTGATATTAACCTTTTGGTTATCATCAGGCAAAGCCTTTGCTGACAATTTCAGTATAGAATTTTACAATGGAACATTCAATTTTGAATTGAATGAATCATCTAAAATTTCCTTTTCTGAAGAGCTTTCATCTGAATCAATTTCTAATTTTTACAAAAAACTAAACCAAAGCGACCATCAGTCGCTGCTTTCATCCTTGTTAGACTATAAAGAAAAACATCAGTTAAATGACTGGATATACTATCAGTTAATACGCAAAACTGCCCAGCAGATTAGTCCCAAGGCAGAGAATTACCATCGTTACACTTTATATAAATGGTTTCTTTTAAGCAAAACAGGTTATGATGCCAGATTATCTATCGGAAATAACCGATTGATCCTGAATGTTAAAAACGATGAAGACATCAATGACATTCCATTTTTTAATATAGATGGCAATAAATACATGTGTTTAAACTACCATGACTACGGAAAGGTAGATTTCGAAAAAGACAAAATATTCCCCGTAAACATTAAAATAAATGAGGCTGTAAAGTCATTTTCGTACAAAGTAACAAGGATGCCCGATTTCAAACCTGAATCTTACAGAGAAAAAGAGGTGACTTTTCAGTATCGTCAAAAATCCTATAATTTTCAAGTCAAACTGAACCCTGAAGTAGAAAACATATTTGCCAATTATCCAGGTGTAGATTTTGAGTCCTATTTTAATATTCCACTCAGTCATGAGACTTACCATTCGTTAATTCCTCTTTTGAAAAGGAATGTTTCCGGAATGAGGCAGAAAAAGGGCATTGATTATTTGATGAGATTTACGCGCTACGCTTTTTTATATCAGAATGATGAAGAAAATTTTGGAAAAGAAAAGCATTTATCACCTGAGCAAACCTTGTTTTCAAAATACAGCGATTGTGATGACCGTGCAGCTCTATTTTTCTATCTGGTAAAGGAAATATATAACCTGCCCATGATTGCATTACTCTACCCTACTCATATTAGTATGGCGGTACAATTTGACAAACCATTTGGGAAATCAATCATCTACAATGGCGAAAAATATTCAATTTGTGAGCCTACGCCACAGGAACAAGACCTCAGAATTGGTCAAATAGCAGAAAACCTTCAGAAAGTTGATTATCAGGTAGTTTACCAATATAGCCCAGCGACTAAATAGGAGGATTTTAAC
>JBIHZP010000068.1:0-6322 GCA_044231315.1 Daejeonella sp.
AAATGAGATAAAGGTGGATCCCAATAATTTGTCGAACCCATCACAGCAGTTGGATGCTTTCCATCTTCAAAATTTCTTTGCAGCTATAAAAAATGGGGAAACTTTAGCATCTGACATAGACGGAGGGCATAAGAGCACACTTTTATGTCAGTTAGGTAATATTGCGCAGCGAACAGGAAAAACACTAAAGGTTGATTCCCAAAACGGGCGTATCTTAAATGATCCGGAAGCCATGAAATTATGGACTCGCGAATATCAAAAAGGTTGGGATCCTAAAGTTTAATTTGAATTCTAATTGGTATAATTTTTTCCGCTCTATCAAAATAGTATTAATTGAAAACTAAATAATAAATGCAAAAATTTAATTTAAAGCACCTTCTTTTTATAAATTTCATGATGATGATTGCTGTAAGCTGCACTTCTAAATCAACTAATTTGAATAGCCAAAGTCGCGATAAAATAAAATTAATTACGCTCAATCCAGGGCATTTTCATTCGGCTCTAGTTCAGAAATCAATGTATGAGAACGTGGATTCTGTGGTTCACCTTTACGCCCCAGAGGGTCAGGAGCTTAATTCGCACCTAAGTTTGGTAGATGGATATAATTCTAGAGAGGAGAATCCGACTTTTTGGAATGAAAAGATTTATACCGGTCCTGATTTTCTAGATAAAATGTTATCCGAAAAAGCCGGGAATGTGGTGATTCTTGCCGGCAATAATAAAATGAAAACGGATTATATTGCCAAATCTGTGGAGGCAGGGCTACATGTTCTAGCCGATAAACCAATGGCGATTGATTTAGATGGCTTTCATAAGCTTGTTAAGGCTTTTGAAATTGCAGAAAAAAATAAGGTGTTAATTTATGATATCATGACCGAAAGGTATGAGATCAATACCCTACTTCAGAAGGAGTTTGCACAATTACCAGCATTTGGACAGCTCGAAAAAGGGAGTCCTGAAAACCCTGCTGTGACCAAGGTAAGTGTGCATCATTTTTTTAAAAATGTGTCTGGCAAACCCTTGGTGAGGCCAACCTGGTTTTTTGATGTAAAACAGCAAGGCGAAGGGATCACAGACATCACCACGCACTTGGTTGATTTGGTACAGTGGGAATGCTTTCCCAATAAAATTTTAGATTATAAAAAAGATATTGAAATTGTATCGGCAAAAAGATGGCAGACAAGCATCAATGCCGCACAGTTTGAAAAGGTAACGCAAAAGAAGGAATATCCTGATTTTTTAAAAGCAGATGTAAAAAATGGTATTTTAAGTCCCTACTCTAACGGCGAAATAAATTACCGCTTAAAAGGTATTCACGCTAAAATATCAGTAACATGGGATTTTCAGGCACCCGAAGGAACGGGCGATACTCATTTTTCTGTAATGAGGGGGACTAAGTCTAGCGTCATTATTAAGCAAGGGAAAGAACAGAATTTTAAACCTGCTTTGTATATTGAGCCACGTGAAAATATTGATATGGTATCTTTCGAAAAAGCCTTAATGACAGATTTAAAGCAAATTCAAAAGCAATATCCTGGTCTCGAACTCCAAAAAATTACTAAAGGCTGGGAAGTTATAATTCCAGATTCCTATAAGGTTAGTCATGAGGATCATTTTGCGCAAGTGACTAAAAAATATCTGCAGTATTTAAAAGAAGGTGCTTTGCCATCATGGGAAGTGCCAAATATGATTGCTAAATATTATACCACCACAAAGGCCCGAGAAATTGCTTTAGGTTTATAAGACTTTTTATAATTATGGATAATTAATGATAAAGAAAATCTAATTTGCTATTTTAAACAAAATTTGATCTTTAATCTATTTTAAAAAAGTTTTTATGCTGATTATTAGAAATTTCAAGGAGTTTGAATCTTTTTCGGGGAAGGAGCTAGGTATTTCCCAAGCGCATAAAATTACACAGGGGCAGATTCTGAAGTTTGCTGATGCAACTCTTGATCATCAGTGGATCCATACTGATCCGGAGCGTGCAGCAATTGAGGGCCCATTTAAAGCGACAATTGCGCATGGCTACCTCACTCTTTCGCTAATTCCCTACCTATGGAAGCAAATTGTAGATGTCCAAAATCTAAAAATGGAAATCAATTATGGCATTGAAAATCTAAAATTTGGGCAGCCCGTTCTTGTGGATAGTGAAGTGCGACTGAAAGCTAATCTAGTTTCGATCGTAAATCTTAGGGGCGTATGTAAAGCAACTATCGGTGCTGAGCTTGAAATTATTGGTCAGACGAAACCAGTATTTAAAGGAGATGTGGTATTTCTCTACCATTTTACGGAGTAGAAATACCTATAAATAATCGATTTGGGGCGCTTTGCTTTAATTTTTAAAGAGCTTTTGGCACCAATTTAATTTCAAAATCTGAAATTTCTACCAGCCGTTCTTTGTATAAACTACCAGCCGCTTTTTTGAAGGCTTTTTTGCTGATTTTTAAACGGTTGTAAATATCTTCAGGTGAACTTTTATCACCCAAGGAAATAGACCCCCCACATTCTTCAAGTTCAATCATTAAGCTGTCCTTCAAATCTAGAATATGCTTAAATCCGATAACCTGAAGGCTCAAATCGATTTTGTTAGCGTCTCTAATTTTTTTAATCCACCCCGTTTTTTGATCGCCAGCTTTTAAATCTTCAAAAACCTCATTATGGTATAATAAACCCATAAACCTTTGGTTTATAATGGCGCTATATCCTAAATCGCTTTCTTCGGTTATTAATAGACGAACCTCGTCTCCTTCCTCCAAATCATGCTCATCCTGTTCAATAAAATCAACTAATCGTGATGATGCAGTTATACGGTCGCTGCGCTCATCGGTATATAAATAAACAACATATTTTTGTCCGATTTGCATGGGCCGCTTCTGCTCACGCTCCGGCACAAAAACATCTTTCCCTATTCCCATATCCATAAATGCGCCTTGTTCGGTTACATCAACAACATTCAGTAATGCAAACTCATCCACTTGTGCAATGGGTGTTTCGGTGGTAGCCATTATTCTGCCATCGCTGTGGATATATGTAAAAACATTGAGATTGTCGCCAATTTGAGCATCCACGGGGGCGTTTACAAATGGTAGGAGCACTTCTTTCTCTCCGTCTGTTAAAATGAGACCGGCTTCAGTCTTTTTGATAAACCTTAATTCGTTAAACTTTCCGATCTCTACCATGTTTTCTAATAAATATTTTGCAAAGATACGAAAAAGCAGTTTATCGATTTTTAAAAGGCTAAAAAAGGATTATGCGACATTTTTTTGTATCTCTACTCCATCTGATTTATTTACAATACCTTTGATTCAAATTGTTTTAATGCAGGATTAAACACCGAATTGATAATAAATTGGCAAATAAGATATTTTTAATCACTCCGCCCTTTACCCAGCTAAATACGCCTTATCCGGCAACGGCTTATTTAAAGGGATTCCTAAACACAAAAGGTATTTCCGCTTTTCAAGCTGATCTTGGGATTGAAGTTATTTTAGCGATTTTTTCTAAATCAGGTTTAGAAGATCTTTTTAATCAAATTAATATACCTCATGAGGGTTTGAGCGATAATGCAAAGCGAATTATTGCACTCAAAGATCATTATATTCATAAAATTGATGCGGTAATTTCGTTTTTACAAGGGCATAATCCAACGCTTTCCCATCTTATTTGTCAGGAGGATTTCCTGCCAGAAGCCTCCCGTTTTAAGCAAATGGAGGAACTTGAATGGGCCTTCGGCACGATGGGCACGCAAGATAAAGCCAAGCATCTCGCTACTCTTTTTTTGGAGGACATTTCAGACCTTATTGTTGAAGGTGTAGATCCTAATTTCGGGTTTAGTAGATATGCCGAGCGTCTTGGGCGTTCTGCCTCAAGCTTTGATGAGCTTTATGAGGCATTGCACAAGGATTTAACCTTCACCGACAAGATTTTGATCCAGTTATTGGGTGAAAAGATGAAAATGGTGAACCCTGAAATAGTTTCCTTATCGGTGCCTTTTCCAGGTAATTTATACGCGGCATTCCGAATCGCCCAATGGATCAAAGCAGAGTATCCACAGGTTAAAGTCGCCATGGGTGGTGGCTTCCCAAACACCGAATTGCGTTCAGTTTCTGATGCTCGTGTGTTTGAGTTTATGGATTTTATTTGCTTGGATGATGGCGAAGCCCCAATTGAACATTTATTTGAGTTGCTGGATAACAAGCGAAGTTTCGCAGAATTAAAGAGAACGTTTGCGCTGCTTGAAGGGAAAGTAACTTATTGCAATGGTAGTAAATCGCCAGATTATAAACAATTTGAGACAGGCACTCCAGACTATTCGGATCTTTTTCTGAACCGATACATATCTGTAATTGAAGTGGTTAATCCGATGCATCGCATGTGGAGTGATGGTAGGTGGAATAAGCTTACCATGGCTCATGGTTGTTATTGGGGTAAATGCACTTTTTGTGATATTTCGCTTGATTATATTAAAATATATGAGCCTATTGCGGCTTCTCTGCTGTGCGATAGAATGGAGCAAATGATTGCGCAAACAGGTGAACGTGGCTTTCATTTTGTTGATGAAGCCGCACCACCTGCTCTAATGCGTTCTTTGGCTCTTGAAATTTTGAGGCGTAAATTAACTCTTACTTGGTGGACCAACATTAGATTTGAAAAGAGTTTTACGAAGGACCTCTGCCAATTATTAAAAGCTTCGGGTTGTATTGCTGTTTCCGGCGGATTAGAAGTGGCGTCTGATCGCTTGCTTGAACTTATACAAAAGGGAGTTACCGTTGAGCAGGTAGCGCAGGTATGTCATCATTTTACTGAAGCTGGCATTATGGTGCACGCTTATTTGATGTATGGTTTTCCTACGCAGACGGCTCAAGAAACGATCGACTCGCTTGAAATGGTTAGACAAATGTTCGAAACTGGAGTATTACAGTCGGCATTTTGGCATCAATTCGCCATGACCGCCCATAGCCCCGTAGGAATGTACCCTGAAAAATTCAAAGTGGAAAAGGCTTGCGGAACAACTGGTACCTTTGCCAATAATGATATTGTACATATTGATAAAACGGGGACTGATCATGAGCTTTTTAGCTACGGACTCAAAAAATCATTGTTTAATTATATGCATGGCATTTGCTTTGATTATTCTTTACAGGAGTGGTTTGAGCATAAAGTGCCCAAGACCAAGGTGGACCCAAAGCATATTGTTAAGTGTTTAGCTATCGAGGAAACTTTTCTTATAAAACCGGATGCCAAAATTGTTTGGTTAGGATCAATACCTGAAATTTCACACTTTACTAAAAGTAAAAAGGGCAGACAATGGGAAATGGCTGAGCTTAAATTTTTCAGTAAAAGGGAAAGTTTGTGTGTTCAATTGGAAAAAGATCAGGCAGCATGGCTTTTTAAATTTTTAGCACTTGCTGGGACTGACTCTGTGGAGTTAATGACCTTTAAAAAGGTAAAAGAAGATTTTGAAACTAGCTTGGGAATTGATTTTGAGCCTTTTTGGTACGGTAAAGCAATAAATACCTTACGTCAAAACGATTTATTAGTATTATAAATGTTGGCAGAATGATTAATCATCCTGCCAACATAAAAAATTAGTTTACGCCACCTTTACGCGTCGGCTGACGAGTGGTTGGCCAACTAATTCTCTCGCCTGTGCGAGGGTTAATAGGTAAAACACTCTTTTCGTTTGAAGCTTTTTCAGGATCTTCACTAGCCATATAAACTAATATGGCAGTTAAAATTGCATTGCTCTGCACATCATCAAAAACAATTTTATCATAAGTGTCACGATTGGTATGCCAAGTATAAGTGCCATAAGACCAATTTAAAGAGCTTAAATTAAATGCTGGCGCACCTGCTGCAACGAAAGAAGCATAGTCAGAACCGCCGCCACCTGGAGATCCAGGGAAGTTTGTTTTGATTTCTGAGCGAATAGCATTAGGTACCGGACTAAGCCATCTGTTCAGGTAATCGTAGGCATGTAAAAAACCCTGACCTGAAAGATCAACTATTCTTCCAGTTCCGTTATCCTGGTTGAATACGGCCTGGATATTTTTTACAATTTCTGGATGATCTGCAACAAATGCTCTTGAGCCATTTAAACCTTGCTCTTCACTTCCCCAGTGACCTACAATAATCGTTCTTTTTGGATTTGGATAAACCTTTTTCAAAATCCTAACTGCTTCAAGCATGGTGATAGTTCCTGTTGCATTATCTGTAGCTCCTGTACCGCCATCCCATGAATCGAAGTGGGCTGAAAGAATGATATATTCTTCAGGTTTTTCAGTTCCCTTTATTTCAGCAATGGTGTTGAAAGTTGGCA
>JBIHZP010000069.1:0-6273 GCA_044231315.1 Daejeonella sp.
TAAGCCGTAGTGATTTTAACTTGGTTTGATGAACCAAAAGTTTTTACTTCAACAGCAGTTCCAAATTCATCAATTAAGACTGAACGTACATTTTCAACTTCAACCGGCTTGTCAAAGGCAACAAAATAGGCTCTTCCTCCCTGAAAGTCAACACCAAAGCTAAAGCCTTGCGTAAATGCAGAGATAATACCTGCAACAATGATGGCTGCTGATAAAAAGTAGAAACGTTTACGGCCTGTAATGAAATCAAATTTAGAATCTTTAAACAAGTCTTGAGTTGCTTTGATAGAAAAGCTAATCGATTTCTTTCCATCAAGTAACCATTCGAAAACTAAACGTGAGATGAAAATAGCTGCGAATAAAGAGGTTACAATACCAATCATCAAGGTAGTTGCGAAACCTACTATTGGACCTTGTCCAAAAATATACAGAATAACACCAGTTAAGAAAGTGGTGATGTTTGAGTCTAAAATAGATGGCATTGCTTTTCTAAAACCTTCAGTAATGGCTAATCTAGTTGATTTACCTTCCGCAATTTCCTCTCGAATACGTTCATAAATCAATACGTTTGCATCAACTGACATACCCAATGAAAGCACGATACCAGCAATACCAGGTAAGGTTAAAACTGCACCTAATGAAGCAAGTACGCCCATTAAGAAGAATAAGTTTACTATTAGAGCAATATTAGCTACAAGACCTGCAGTGCTATAATACAAGCCCATGAAAATTAGGATGAAAATTATACCTGCAATGGTTGAGAGTAATCCGGCAGAAATTGAAGCGGCACCTAAGGATGGTCCCACTACATAATCACTTACGATTTTAGCTGGTGCTGGTAATCTACCTGCCTTCAATACGTTTGCAAGATCCTGAGTATCTTCAATTTTAAAGCTTCCGCTGATTGATGAAATACCATTTGGGATTTCCCCTTGAACGGTAGGAGCAGAATAAACAAGATTGTCTAACACAATAGCTACACTTCTCTTATTATTTGGATTAGCAGATGCTGCTGCAGTAATGGTACGCCATGCACGTGCTCCATCAGTATTCATGACCATCACTACTTCTGGATTCCCACGTTGATCGTAATCAGAACGTGCATCAGAAATAACATCGCCCTCTAGTGCTGGACCGCCAGCTATATTGCTAGTTTTTAATGCATAAAGTTCAAATACCTTACTTTCTTCTGAAATTGGCTTAACTCCCCAATATAATTTGATATTCTGTGGAATTACCGCTCTAACTGCAGTAGAAGAAAGGTATGAATTTACTTTAGCAGTATCTTTCAAGGCTGCATATCCAACTACAGGACCAGGCTGTAAGTTTGTCTGGCCATCTTGTCCCTGGAAAGTTGCAGGATTTAACAAAGCAAACAATGGGTTTTGCTTAGCCTGCTCTGCTTGTAATTTACTTTTTAAAGCGGTGCTGTCTGCTGCATTGCTATCTTTTTTGCCTAAAGCAGCAAGCTTGCTTTTAGCAGTATCTTGAGCAGCAGTTGCGCTGGTCGTATCAGTAGATTTTACTGAACTCGCCAAAATGCTATTTACATTTTGAAGTAAACCGAAGATTTCTGAATTATCATAGGTTTCCCAGAATTCAAGTTTGGCAGAACCTTGTAATAATTTACGGACACGATCAGGATCAGTTACTCCAGGCAATTCAATCAAAATACGATTGGTTCCTTGTTGCTTCTGGATATTCGGTGAGGTTACACCAAATTTATCAATACGAGTACGAAGAATATTGAAGGATAAATCAATTGCACCATCTGCCGACTTTCTTAAAAAGTCTAGGACAGCTTTATTATCAGCATCAATTTTAAGATTAGCTGAATTTTCTTTGGTTGCAAAAATAGTTGCTAGTCTAGAATTGGGACTAATTTTTTCGAATTCTCTCCCAAAAGCAGATATAAAATCTTTGTCGCCTTCAGCTGTTGCTTTTTCAGCATTTCTGATAGCAGCATTGAAATTAGCATCTCCGCTATTGTTAGCGAGGTTACGTACCATTTCACTTAATGAAATTTCCATGGTTACGTTCATTCCACCTTTTAAGTCGAGCCCTAGTGGAATTTCACGCTCTTTAGCGTACTGATAGGTGATATAATCTAAGCTACCAAATACTGGCAATGAGGCTACAGAATCAAGATAACTCTTTTCTTTTGTAGCATCTCCTTTTGATAATTCCTTGGCTTCTTTTTCAACCTTATTCGCTATCCACGTGAACGAAAGAGAATACAAACACGCGATTGTAAGCGCTATTGCTGCGAATTTTATTAATCCTTTACCTTGCATTTTATTTTAATTGTCTGTTAATGTTGATTTAAGCCTATTTTGGTTAAGACGCCAAAGCTAATTAAATTTTTGTTTTTTGGAATAATTCTTTAAAAGAGAAATGAAAAGATATTTTAAAACTTGTCATATTTTTTGAAAATATAGGAATAAATATTCTTTTCATCAGGTTCATGCGATTGATTTGACGTTTCTTTCCATCGATTTTTATCTAATTCAGGAAAAAAAGTGTCTGCATCGAAATTATTTTGAATAACTGTCAAATAAAGTGAATCGGCTAGATTTAATGATTGTTCAAATATTTGAGCGCCCCCAATAATAAAGACTTCACGCTCATCTTTGCATAATGAAATTGCACTATTTAGGGAGTGGCAGACCTCTACTCCATTTATTTCAAGGTCTTCCTGTCGGCTAATGACTATATTTCTTCGGTTTGGTAAGGGTTTACCTATAGAATCAAAAGTCTTTCTTCCCATAATTATTGGAAATCCGGTAGTTATTTTCTTGAAATGCTGTAAATCGGCAGGTAAATGCCAAGGCAATTGATTGTCTTTTCCAATTCCATTCTTTTCGTCTACTGCTACAATTAGGCTTATTTTCATCTATTTATATCGCTACTGCTCCTTTTATGTGTGGATGAGGGTCATAATTTTCGAGACTAAAATCTTCGAATTTGAAATCAAAAATAGAATTAACCTCCTGATTTAGTTTCATCTGTGGTAGCGGACGACAATCGCGGCTCAATTGAAGTTTAGTTTGTTCAAGGTGATTGTTATACAGATGCGCATCCCCTAATGTATGAATAAAATCGCCTAGCTGGAGATTACAAACTTGGGCAACCATCATGGTAAGCAGTGCGTAAGATGCAATATTGAAAGGTACACCTAGAAATATATCTGCACTTCTTTGATAAAGCTGGCAGCTTAATTTTCCGTCAGCAACATAAAATTGGAAAAAACTGTGACAGGGTGGAAGTGCCATGTTTTCAATCTCTGCCACATTCCATGCGGATACGATTAACCTTCTAGAGTCAGGATTCGACTTAATTTGATTAACAACCTGACTAATCTGATCGATATGACCTCCATTTGGTGTTGGCCATGACCTCCATTGCGAACCATAAACCGGACCGAGTTCTCCATTTTCATCCGCCCATTCATCCCAAATACTTACTCCATTATCTTTGAGATAACTAATATTGGTTTCCCCTTTTAAAAACCAGATTAATTCATGAATGATGGATCGGAGGTGAACTTTTTTAGTTGTTACTAATGGGAAGCCTTCCTGCAGGTTAAAACGCATCTGATATCCAAAAACGCTGATCGTGCCTGTACCAGTTCGATCATGCTTTTGAGTGCCATTCTGCAGTACATGCTGCATCAGATCAAGGTATTGTTTCATGTATGAAAATAGATGTTAAATTATTTTTATTCTAATGCATTTGTTAGCCGCAAAAATCAAATATCAGCAAATAAAATATTAATGTATTTTTGCAAGCCTAAATTTTTTATAAAAGTAGCGATCTTTAGAATATGATCATGTTCCCAAATGCAAAAATAAACATTGGTTTAAATGTTCTCAGTAAAAGAGAAGATGGGTATCATAATTTGGAAACTATATTCTATCCAATAGGCCTTAGGGATGCGCTAGAGGTAGTTGAATCGGAGCGCCTAGGGTTTAGTTCATCTGGTTTGGAAATACCAGGAAATCCAATGGATAACCTCTGTTTAAAAGCATATCATCTTTTGTCTCATGATTATAAATTACCACCCGTGCACATTCATCTGCACAAACACATCCCAATAGGTGCAGGATTAGGAGGTGGATCTTCCGATGCTTCATTTTTTATCAAACTAATGAATGATAAATTTGAATTGGGGCTCGAAAATTCTAAAATGGAAGCATATGCTTCACACTTGGGTTCAGACTGTGCTTTTTTTGTTCAAGATAAGCCCGCTATCGCTTTTGGAAAGGGCGATCAATTGCAAAATATAGCTATAGATCTAAGTGATTTCTTCATGGTTTTAGTAATGCCTCCTGTGCAGGTTTCTACAGCAGAAGCTTATCGCGGGGTAGTTCCGCAAGCAGTTTCAAATTCATTAGTTGATTTGATAAAACAACCTATTGAAGAATGGAAAACAACCATTAAAAATGATTTTGAAATTTCCGTTTTTGATCAATATCCAATTATTGGGGACATAAAATCAATGCTTTACCAGTCTGGGGCTTTATATGCCTCGATGAGTGGAAGTGGGTCTTCTGTGTTTGGAATTTTTAAAGAAAAAATTCAATTACCTGAAATGGAAAAGGATAATCAGGTATTTTATGGAGTTTAATTATTGAATTGCTTCTTCTATCTAATGTATTCACGATCCTCGTCACTCAGCTGACTTTCATTATCCTTGTTTGGTTCATTAGGTTCATTATTCTCTAAATCATTGTCATTATTTGATCTTTTCCCCGGTCTCCCGGCAATATATCCCACTATAGCTCCAAGTCCGAACATGAATCCTAAAACAGCTAATTTTGGAATTTTTGCATTTCCAAAGATCCAAAATTGTATTTCATCGGTATTATTCATTAGAATAATAGTAACTAGAACAGAAACGATTATGATAAAGATTGTTTTAAAAGACATAGATTTTATTTTATAAACTCGAATATCGGGTTTTGATCTAATAATATGGTAATAATTAAAAATATTGCAATATAATTGTCGAAGAAATACACCTCAACTATTCAATTTTGTAAGTAAGTCCTATTTCGAAAATAGGTTTGTTTCTAATAAGCTCGTTTGAGAAAATCAATTTACTTGCAAGTTCAAATTCCGGAAGAAAAAATCGCATTAAATTCATATCGGCACTTAATTCAAGTCCGTAAGTTCGAGCTTGAAACCTTGATCCTTTCCCCATATTTTCAAAATCTGTAAAAAGACCACCCTTTACTCTTTTTATGTAGGCTATCGGTCCAATTTCTGCATCAGGGTAAAACAAGGGAAATCTATAGTCCAATAATAGGGTGTTTCTTAGTTTCGCCCTAGGATTTAAATTATTATAGCCACTTACGCGCGGAATCTCAATATTGAAAGCATAAGCACCATCGCTTTTTTGATAGTTAAAGCTAGCTTGAAAAGAGTGGTTTTCTAAAATCCCAGGACTATAAAACATACTTTTAAAAGCAAATAAGCGCCCATTTACTTGTGCTTCGAAAGGTAAGTGAAAATAGGTTGCTGTAAAATTTTGGCCCCATTTTGGCGCAATATCTCTCAGGCTTCTTTGCGTGTTTCTTCTGAAATAGGCGGTATGCTTCAATGGGAATCTTAGTTTTTCTATAAAATTCCCTGGTTTATTCTGAATGTCATATCGCGAAGTAAAACTGCTAGAACTAAAAATGCCCATATTATAGGTTTTGTTTAGCCTGTTAAAAGTGAAAGGTATATTCATTTCCATTTCAACAAAGTTTTCACGCCAATTAATTGGAATTATGCTGTTTTTTTGAGTGAAATTGACTTGTTGGGCTCGGTTAATATATCTTAAATTGAATATGGGGTAAAAGCGTTTATAGCTTAATCCGACCAAATACTCACTTCTTTTCAATCCTGAATTAAATTGATACCCTGTATAAAAATCAAAGGTGTTTAGCTTATTGTTAGATTTTAATTTTAAACCAATTTTGAGCTCATTATTATCATTGCCATCTTCTGTAATTGGAGATAGACTGTGAAAGTAGAAGAGGTTTTTAGATTCTTTGTATGGTCTGCTCAAAAACTTTGTTTGTGGGATGCTATCGAGTAATGTGGTGTTGGACTCCTGTAAAGCTAATGGTGCTGCATAATCAATAAAAGTGTTTTTATGGATTATACTCATTTCTGATTTAATTTCAAAAGGAACCGACGAAATATCGTATCCCGATTCTTGGTAGTTATTAAAAACTATGGTATTATTTTCTGAATGAAAAGAAGGATTGGAGGCGCCAAACTTTA
>JBIHZP010000005.1:0-18864 GCA_044231315.1 Daejeonella sp.
GCCTCATCTCGTTTGCGAAGAATATCTTCTACTTCCTTTAATCGCTCTTCACGTTTTTGTAAATCATCTGCTAGCTTTTGAATTTCGGAACTCGTATTTGATCGTAGCGCTACATAGCTATCATCAAGAGATTTAAGCTTTCCTTCAAGCTCAGAAATCTTATCTTGAAGTAATGCACTATCCGACTTTAAACTAACAATCTCTCCTTCCAAGGAAATCGATTTATTTCTTGACGCCTCCCAACCTAGCGACAAAGAATCTTTCTGTACAAGTAATACATTATACTTTTTAGTTGACATGACCACACAGGAAGAGGAAAAACTTATTGAAAACAATACCAAAATAGCTAAAAATATATTTCTCATAAAATTCGTTTAAGAAAGCGCATTACGTAAAAATGCAATAAAAGGATATAATTTGGAAAAGCCATCAATAACTTCTTCCAAAGCACTTGAACTTGACAGCTCCTTTTGAGTTAATGCATGAGTAAAAGTAAAACTTTTCAATTTTAAAAATTCAATTTCAGGATGATCAAGATCGTAACCTTTTGGACAAGTTTTAAGCTTATATTCCGAGTCTAAACTACCAAAAAACTTTACGAATGAAGGATTTTCCGTGATTTTATGAAAATCACTCCCATTATAATCAATCTCCTGCCTAATTGCCTTTAATAATTCAGCTTCAGGCATCCAACACCCTCCGCCAATAAACGAACCTTCGGGATGCAGATGCAAATAATAACCAGGGCCAATAAATTTTTTGCCATTTGGAGAAAAACCAATACCGAAATTATTTTTATAAGGTGTTTTATCCTTACTAAATCGGACATCACGATAGATTCGATTTACACAATCCTTAGGTGTAAGAACAGAAGGAATGGCAGGATCAAAACTGGAAATTCCTGATAATACATCCTCAGCAAATTCAATAACATTTAAACGTGCGTCTTCATACCTCTCCTTATTAAGTAAAAACCAATCACGGTTATTATTAGAAGCTAAATCACTTAAAAATTTAAATGTGGTCGAGTTTATCATTCGTATCGTATTCTGGTTTATACTTAACCTTAGGTGTCAAAAAATGAAGTAAAAGAACCTTAGAGTACCGATAATTTATTGGGGTAAGAGCTAGAACAGACAATAAGATAGAAAAAATATATAACCAGGGAGATTTATCATTCCCAGTTATTAAATAAGTTAATAATCCAACATTTAACATTTCAGCAACTACAAAGGCATAACTTACGTACATGGCTCCGTAAAAAAAGCCCGGCTCAATTTCAAATCGCATGTGACAATGAGAACAAGTTTCATTAGTACGCTGCAAATTAAAGCCATATAAAGAGCCCGAAAAAATTTTACCCCTTCTACAACGTGGACATTTTGAGTTTAAAACTGCTAGAAATTGTGGTGTTTTTGACATTAAAACTGAGAATATTGGACAATGATAAATGAAATAGAAAAAAGACAGATTTTAATTAAGGTTGATCTTATTTTCTTTCATATTCAAACTAATATTTTTACGTCGGTATTTCTTATACCATAGAAAACCTACACCAGCAATAGCAAGGTAAGGAGCAGCTAAAAGATAAAGAATACCTCTATTTAGCCCTTTACCTTCAGTATTACCATTCTGGACTGAATTTTCCGCATTTAGGGTACACATAGAACATTGCGCGGATACCTCTGTAAAGGTAAATGTAATGCCTAAAAAAATAATACAAACCAGAAGTAACCTAAAAGTTTTCATGTACAAAGATAAGATATTTTGAAATAAAATAGCATTTTATGAATCAAATCAGAGCTTTTAGAGGGTTTATGAACCTGCTCAAACAGAATGTTAAAACGTATAATAAGGAGCTATCATCAGATAAACAATAACCCCAGTAACTGTCACATATAACCAAATTGGATAGGTCCACCGTACAAGTTTTTTATGCGCCACAATCTCCATATTCAGTCCCTTTTGGAAACTAAATAACACCAAAGGAAGTACTACAGCTGCCAGAATAATATGTGTTATTAAAATGAAATAATAGACTGTACGAATAAATCCGGTACCACCATAAGTTGTTTTAATACCGGTGGCATGAAAAATAATATAAGAGACTAAAAATAATGAGGATAATATAAAGGTTAAGATGTTCGTCTTCTTGTGACTCTCAATATCCTGCTTTTTTATAAAATAGAGAGAAAGCAAAAGTAAAACGCTGCATGTCCCATTAATTATTGCATTAAATTTAGGGAGCAAAAATACCCAAGATGGGATTGCTGTTTTGTCTGGGAAAATATTGAGGATATTACTCTGTAGAATAATCACCACTATCAGTACGAAAACTGAAACTCCAGCAATTAGCTTTGAAATAAATTTATCGTTCATAGGTAATCAACCAAATAAAATTTAACGGTTTTTAATAGATCTTAATTCTTCAGTAATCAAAAGTTTAATTTCATCAATCAGCACATTTACCTGGTCTGGTCCGCGACTAGAATCATAATACCCTCTAATTCTCTTTTGAGGATCAAGAAGTATTATCATTGGAGTATGAATGATTTCATTCTTATTGATTGTGTCTTGAATCGCATCTACAAGAAAGTCGTTTTTCGCAATAGAGAAGATAAGATCTTTATCTCCAGTTATAAAATCCCACTTTTTATTTTCAGCAACAAAGGGTTTACTATACTCGTAAAGAACTGCGGGTGTATCATGTTCAGGATCTACACTAATGGAAATAAAACGCATAAGTCTATTATTATTATAGATTTTTGCAACCCGAGCCATCTCTTTGTTCATATTCAGACAAAAAGCAGGGCATTTACTGTAGAAGAAATTGACTACAGTAATTTGATTACTGTCGGCAGGGAAACTGACCGTATCAGAATTTTGATTTAGAAATTTAAAGTCGCGAATAACATGATAAATAGTATCTGGAACTTGTTTTCGACGTTTAATTGTGAAGGTTTTAGCAACCTGTTTTTCGCCATATATGGCTAAGGGGCGGTATCTATTAACCCCTTTTTCCTTCAATAAATAATAAACAGCCCCTGGTACCGCTAAAAGTATTAGCAGTATCAGGATTTTTTTGAGGGGAAATGAGGGTAAACTCATTAATTCATTTGAACAAATTGGTAGGATCCTTCAATTAACATTAAAACGATAAAATAGATAATGAAAATCAAAGAAACAGTTATCCCAGTCTTCAAAGCAAACTTTTCAAATTTTAGGTGCATAAAATATGCAACAATGTAGAATGCTTTTACTAGCGTAAGAACGATATAAATAAAATTACCCATTCCATGTCCCAAAAGACCTTTTGGTATCAGGTAAAGTGCAATGAAAAATTCAATAGCTGTTATACCTAATAAGTAAAAGAAAACTTGCCAGATTTTTTTCTTGCTCATTCCCTCATGCTCTGAAGCATGCTCGTGATTTGTGTGTTCTGCTGACATTATATATCGGTTATCAGGATTTTAAACTAAATAGAAAAATGTAAATACGAAAACCCAAACAAGGTCAACGAAGTGCCAGTAAAGTCCCACTTTCTCAACCATTAGGTAACTTCCACTTTTTTGAAAAACATTGGCCAAAACCATAAAGAGTATAATAATATTTACTAACACTCCAGTAAATACGTGGAAACCATGGAATCCTGTTATGGTAAAGAAAAGATTTGAGAACTGTAAGGCACCAATAGTATCTACACCTGTATAAGATTCAGGAAAAGCTCCCCACCAATAGCCCTCATGAAGTAAGTGTGTCCATTCTAAAGCTTGACAGCCGAGAAACATAAAACCACCTATAATTGTAGCTACCATCCACCAAACAACCTCTTTCTTAGAATTACGGTGCCCTGCTTCAACAGCAAGAACCATTGTTACGGAGCTCATAATTAAGATAAAGGTCATGATTCCGACAAACACAAGTGGATATCCATGATCTGCAATACCCGGTATGGATTGAAACACAACATCAGGATCAGGCCAGCTCATTTTACTAAAGCGCTGTGCTCCATAATAAATTAAGAATGCTGAAAATGTAAAAGCATCTGACAAAAGGAAAAACCACATCATTAGTTTTCCATATTCTACAGAAAATGGCGACTTCCCGCCACTCCAGGCGTCAGTTTTTAGTTCATCTAATTTTGATACAGTAGTACTCATTTAAACTATGGTATATTGATTTATTATTGATTCAAAAGTAAGAAAACATATAGATAAATCCATAGGATATCTATAAAATGCCAAAAAATGGATGTCACCTCCATACGAAATACATTACGAACCTGTGGAATGTTACGAATTATGCCTAAAAAAGCATATAATAGCATAAATATCCCAGCAATAATATGAAGCAAGTGAGCCCCAGAAAACACATAAATAAAAGACTGAGAGGCATTGTAATTCACAAAATAGGCGCCTGACTCATATAATGACTTCCAAGCAGAGTACTGACTAAAGAAAAATCCGAGAGCAAACAAAATGGTAAGTCCTATGTAGAGTTTTTGATTGGCAAATTGTAATTTCTTCGCAGATAAATAGGCCATGTGCATTGTAAAGCTACTTATTATAATAAGCAATGTGCTGTACATGAATTGTTTAGGAAGAAGGACCTTGATGCCACGCTCAACATTACCTTCGGTATAAACAATAAAACCACTAGTTAAAGCAGCAAACATCATAAATGAAGAGATAATAAACAGCCACATTAAGAATTTTCTTGCTTTAAAATTCTGTCTATCCTCAACTTGTAAATTATTAATTTCCATAATTTTTATTTTGCTATAAAGTCAAACAATAAAGCTAGTTGCAATAAGGGTAGGTAAATAAAAGAGGTGTACATCAATTTCTTGGCGGATGGTACATCCATGTTTTTATATAATAAAATAGCCTTCCAAATAAAATACATTCCTGCTAAAACAGCAATGACTAAATAAATATTGCCGGCAAAGGCTAATCCACTTGGCATTAAATATACTGTAGGCATCAAACTTACGGGCACTAAAATAATAGTGGTTATAAGAGTTATAATGGCACTTGTTTTATCCGGCTTCGTAGTGGGCAATAATCTAAAACCAGCCCTTTTGTAATCTTCGTCTAAAACCCATGCAATAGCCCAAAAATGGGGGAACTGCCATACAAACTGAATTAAGAAAAGTATAATCGGAATCCAAGAAATTCGAGGTTCATTAAATGCGGCAAAGTAACCAATTAAAGGGGGAAAAGCCCCTGGAAAAGCTCCAATAAAGACCGCAATTGGTGATTTCCTTTTCATCGGTGTATACACAAAAGCATATAAAAAAATAGAAAATACCGCTAGCAAGCTAGTTGGAAAATTTAGCTTAACTAAGAGCATCGTACCTGCAATTCCCATAATCAAACTAAGAACTAAAGCTTGTCCTGTAGTCATGTTTCCGGAAGGAATTGGGCGATCCATGGTACGTTTCATTAATTTATCAAGGTCCTTCTCAATAATTTCATTAAATCCATTGGCAGCACCTGTTACTAGAAAACCTCCAATGGTAAGAATAAGCCAGTTAAACCAATTGATTTCCCCCTGAAATTTACTTCCCATTAGAAAACAAATTGATGCAGAAAACACGACTGTTAACGTAAGTCTTAATTTGATTAGTTTATTGAAATCGGATATGAATTTCCTCACTATTTTCTCTATTTCACAAATTTAACACCTGAATAATCACAAAAGACAATAGGTTTTCAGGCTGATTCAAAAGTACTAAGGAAATATCTTTATAACATCATTCCCCATTGGTATATCATATAAACATGAGAATAAATGATATTGAATTAACAATATTAGAATTTGTGGAAGCCAGACATTTAATGAAGAAAAGATAATATTTAGAATCCCAAAGCAAAACAGCTTTTAATTGAGCAGGCAGTACGTAATACTGCCTGCTCAATTTATTATATTTTTCTATTAAACATGCTCAGTAGCTTTTGACTGCTTCGGATGTTGCTTTTCCCACTCTTCTTGTATGCGCTCGGCTTCTGGGTTATCCTCAAAATCATGTGCAAGATTAGAACTCATCGTCTCAGACAAAGGTGTTGTTTGAGGAATAAAGTCTGTATCATGACCAGGCTTACTATAGTCGTATGGCCAACGGTATACGGAAGGAATTTCTCCTGGCCAGTTTCCATGTAAATGCTCCACAGGAGTTGTCCACTCCAACGTGTTTGACTGCCAAGGGTTTTGCTCTGCCTTCTTACCATAAAACATAGAATAGAAGAAATTCCATAGAAATGCAACTTGTGCCAATGCTGAAATAATTGCTGCCCAAGTAATAAATACGTTAACAGTCAACCACTCTTGCATAAATGCAAACTCAGTAAATGCATAGTAACGACGAGGAACACCATCAATACCCATAAAGTGCATTGGGAAAAATACCAAATAAGCACATATAAAGGTTACCCAAAAGTGCAAATAACCCAAACGAGCATCCATCATGCGTCCGAACATTTTCGGATACCAGTGATAAACACCGCAAAGCATCCCAAATATAGCAGCACAACCCATAACAAGGTGGAAGTGAGCTACAACAAAATAGGTGTCATGTAAATTGATATCTAATGCCGCATTTCCTAAAAATATACCGGTTAAACCCCCAGAGATAAAGAAAGAAACTAAGCCAATAGCAAATAGCATGGCTGGCGTAAATCTTAAATTACCTCTCCAAATAGTAGCTAAGTAATTAAATGTTTTTACTGCTGATGGAACAGCAATAATTAAAGTGGTGATCATGAATACCCCGCCAAGGAAAGGATTCATCCCAGTTACAAACATATGGTGACCCCACACAATAAATGAAAGAACGGTGATACCAATCAAAGAATAAACCATAGCATGGTATCCAAAAATTGGCTTCCTTGAATTAGTAGCAATTACCTCCGAAGTAATACCTAAAGCTGGCATAATTACGATGTAAACCTCTGGATGTCCAAGGAACCAAAATAGGTGTTGCCACAATACCGGGCTACCTCCTTGATTTGGAAGTATTTGTCCGGCAACAACAATATCAGAAAGGTAGAAACTAGTGCCAAAACTACGATCAAATATTAAAAGAACGACTGCGGAAACCAATACAGGGAAGGATAAAACACCAACAATTGCTGTTAAGAAGAACGCCCAAATGGTTAAAGGCATTTTCCACATATCCATACCTTTAGTACGCATATTAAGAATAGTAGAGATATAATTCAAAGCTCCAATTAATGATGAAGCTACGAATGCAACCATGCTAATCAGCCATAAAGTCATCCCTGTACCTGAACCACTTATAGCTTTCGGCAATGCAGATAATGGAGGATAAACTGTCCAACCAGCACTTGCTGGCCCACTCTCCACAAAGAATGATGCCATCATAATCGTACAGGCTGTAAAAAACAACCAATATGACACCATATTTAAGAATGGAGAAGCCATATCTCGAGCTCCTAATTGCAGAGGAATCAATAAATTACTAAATGTTCCGCTTAATCCTGCGGTTAACACAAAGAAGACCATCATTGTACCATGAATGGTCACAATAGCCAAATAGAAATCTGGTTTTATACGACCTCCCTCAGCCCATTTGTCGCCAAGTAAGACCTCCAAAAGTGGAAAACTCTTATCAGGCCAAGCCAGTTGAAGTCTAAATAAAATGGATAGTACCATTGCGATGACAGCCATCACCACCCCTGTAATTAGGAATTGTTTAGCAATCATTTTATGATCCTGACTAAAGATATATTTCGTTAGAAATGTTTCCTTATGATGCCCGTGATCGTGTCCGTGGTTATCATGTTGGTGAAGTACAGCGGAATCGTGTGTTGCAGTGCTTGCCATAATTAGTTGATAATAGTATTAGTATTTAAAGCAATTTTATTATTCTCATCAGCAGATTTTTTATTAACCAACTGAAGTTCTTTTTTCACATCATCATTGTAATAAAGCGCTTGTTTAGCAATCCAAGTGGCATATTCTGCTTCAGTAACAACAATAACTTTAGCTTGCATATTATAGTGACCAGCACCACAAATTTTAGCACAAAGAAGAACATAATCATATTTAGGATCATTCCTTTTTTCTCTCATCTCCACAGTAGTCAAACGAGGAGTAAATTGAAAATAAGTTGGCATACCTGGTACAGCGTTCATTTGAACTCTAAAATCAGGCAAATAAAAACTATGAAGTACATCTTTAGATCCGATTGTAAAACGAACAGGCTTCCCTACAGGAATTACAATTTCACTTACAAGTTTATCATCCCAACTCTTTTGATCTTTAAAATCTATACCTAAACCATTGGTAGGCGTAGTCAATTTATAATTACGTCTCCCAATTTGATTGTCAGCACCAGCATATCGAAGTGTCCATTTAAATTGCTCACCTACAACTTCAATATTTACAGCCAATTTCTGATCTTCTGGAGAAACATTGGTAATATTTCTCCAAGTAAAGAATCCTAGCAATACAAGCACTGTAAGAACAATTGCAGGAACGATTGTCCAAATTCTTTCTAATGAATTATTATGTGGATAGAAATACGCCTTTCTATTTTCAGATCCTCTATACTTGAAAGAGAAACCAAAAAGTGCTATATGAGTTAAAATAAATACGACAGTTGTTAAAATCAATGTGATTTTAAACATAAAGTCGATATCAAGCCCATGAACAGATGCAGATTCATGCATACTCATCGGACCTTGAACAGAATAAGACCAATAAACTCCGTAAATCCCTACAAGTAAAAGTAGACCAAGAAAAACACCATGTATACGCTTATTATCAAGCGTAGACTTTTGTCCTTGCATATCGCGACTTATCTCATAAACCTTGAGAATTTTCCCAAGTATTGCCACAAAAATGCATACTAAGAGAAACATAAGTAAATAATATCCACCTATACGATAAGCCTCAGAGTAGTCCTTAGCTACTGCTAGAGGTTGCATATTTTTATAACGCGCCACAGTATCAACCGCAGTACTGATTAATGGTAAAGATGCTGGCGACAATTCTGATAAAGCAGATTTTGCTGCTGTATCGATTGCTGCTGTTGTTGAACTAACCGTTGAGTCCTGAGCCTGGGCAAACACCGTATTTCCCATTACAGTAAACGTGCACACTAACAGTGCAGCTACAGTTCTGATATTAAAAATTTCTCTTAACCTCATTTTATTCGTTGTATTTTCTTTTGCTATTAAGAATTATTATTAAATCTGATGATTAATACTCTCCTCTAAGAAAGGATGATTTTTAGCCACCAAAGATCTTTTGCTAATTTGGTTAAGAGTGAAAAATGCGAACAATCCCACAAAACCGATTGCAATACCAATTTCAATTATTCCGAACCCTCTATGTGATTCTACAGTGCCAGGCATTATCATCATGTAATAATCTAACCAATGTCCACACAATAATATGATACAAACGTACATCAATCTATTCATCTGGCGCTTGGAATCTCTGGCCATTAAGATTAATAGCGGCGCTAAGAAATTAATAATAATATTTAACCAAAACCATGGAAGGTATTCGGGCTCCCAACGCTTATAAAAATAAACAGTTTCTTCTGGCATATTTGCATAATAAATTAGCAAAAATTGTGAAAACCATATATAAGTCCAGAAAATAGAGAAAGCAAAAATAAATTTACCTAAATCATGTAAATGATTCTCATTAACCCAACTTAAATAACCAGCCTTCTTCATTAAAATTACAATAAGTGTAATCACACATAAGCCACTCACCCACATGGCAGCGAAGTTATACCAACCAAACATCGTTGAAAACCAGTGTGCTTCCAAAGACATGATTGTGTCAAAAGCCCAAAGAGGAGTTGTGAAACCAAAAATAATTAAGAAAATGGTGGACCATTTAAAGCTTTTATCATAAAATACTAAACCTCCATCTGCTTCTTCACGCTCAGAGTATTTAGCAAACAACCAAGCAAAAAAGCTATAAGCTCCCAAAAACAAAACTAGTCTAGTTAAAAAGAAGGGTACATTTAAGTATCCAGCTTTTCCAGCGATAAGTTTATCATAGGCCGGACTATTAGGATCTGTTAAACCTTCAGCGTTCCAGTGATGGTATAAGTTATGAGTCATAAGACCCGCAGCACATACCACAATAAGGATTAAAGAAGCTATAGGAAGCACTCTCGACATCGCCTGAGGTATTCTGATTAACCCAGTAGCCCATCCCGCTTGTGCAACATATTGCAAAGCGATAAAGAATAAGCCTGTTGCACAAACACAAGTAAAGTAATAAGCCATTAAAAGCAAATTAGCGAAAGTGCGCTCTTGCTGTCCTGTAACAAAACCAAAGGTAGCGGCAAGAATTCCTACCACTATTGCTATTAAGGTCCAGGTTTTTAATTTCCCCGAAAATGTAAATTGTTCCGTGAAATTATGAGTATGATTATGATTTCCCATCTGGTTTTAGCAATTGACTATTGTAATTTTTGTAATTCATGAACGTACATAACAACTTTCCACCTTTGCTCAGGTGTTAATTGCGATTTGTGTGGACCCATAAGGTTAACACCATGTGTGATTGTATGATAAATTTTACCATCGGTTAAATCTTTCATAGAACCACCTCTAGAAGAATTGCCTGTTCCATAAGAAGGAGGAGCAGGAAACTTCCCTAGTTTAACGATTGAGCCGTCACCTTTACCTTCTAAACCATGGCATTGAGAACACATGTTTAAATAAAGAGTTTTACCCTGCTCTAAAGTCGGAACAGAAACAGGCAGAGGATTGCTTAAAGATTTACCTGCGGCCTCATATCCTTCAATGGTATTTGGATAAACATCATTCTTGTCGAAACCAACTGGCATGGTTCCTGCAGGAGGAGTTTGAGCCGTTTTACCGTCTTTAAAGTTCTTATTGGCCTGATCCGGATTGTAAGCAATCGGATCATACATATTACGTGCAAATTCTAATCCCGTACTTCTATTATCTGAACAGGAAGTAATAACTGAAGCAGCAGCTACAGTTAAGAAAACGGTACAAATTACTAGGAGCTTATTCATAACTAACATATTTCCTTTCGTTGTGCTTCACTTCAACAGCACCTGCTTCTTTTAAAATAGTATCAATTTTATCGTGTTCTTCATTGTCTCTTGCATCAATTGCAATTACAAATCTATCATTTGTAGCACGTAGATCCATTACTCGAGGTGCGCGACCTGGAGCTAGGTGGTTAACGAAAAAGTAAGTCCCGACCATTCCAAATGCGGCAAACAACACTGTTAATTCAAACATAATTGGCACAAAGTCAGGGAAAGCAAAGTGAGGCTTACCACCAACGTTCATTGGCCAATCAATAACCAACATGTAGGTAATCATTGAAATAGCAGTTATCGTTCCTGTTAAGCCAAAGCCAAATGCTACCCTACCTAAGCGTGAACGCTTGATTCCAAGCTTATCTTCAATACCGTGAATAGGCATAGGAGTATAGACATCATAGATACTGACCTTATTCTCCTGAAGTTTTCCTATTCCATGCATCAGATCATCTGGATCCTCAAAATGACCTAAAATATATTTTATATTACTCATCTGTATAATTTCTTATTGACCAACCCTTGGTGAAACACTATCATATTTCTCAAGAGATTCAAGATAATAATCTGCTTGACCTTCATCTACTGCCTTATCTGCAATTAGCTTTCGTTTCGCCTGATCACTTGAACTCTTAAGTAATAATTTAACCTCGGCCATTGCAATAGCAGGTAAAACTCTTAGGAATAATAAGAACAGGGTAAAGAACAAACCAATTGACCCTATGAAAATACCCACATCAACCCAACTAGGATAAAACATTACCCAACTTGATGGAAGATAATCACGGTGTAATGAAGTTACTATAATTACAAATCGCTCGAACCACATACCGATGTTCACTACAATCGACAATAACCAAGATAGCGCGATACTTGTACGAATTTTTTTGAACCAGAATAGCTGCGGAGAAATCACATTACAGGTCATCATAATCCAGTATGCCCAAGCATACGGACCACTAACTCTATTCAAAAATGCATATTGTTCATACTCAACACCAGAATACCAGGCAATAAATAATTCAGTTAAATAAGCTACACCTACGATAGAGCCCGTAAGAATGATGATTTTATTCATCGATTCAATATGAAACATGGTGATGTAGTTTTCGAAGTTCATTACTTTTCGCGTAACAAGCAATAAGGTCTGAACCATGGCAAATCCTGAGAAGATCGCTCCAGCAACAAAGTATGGAGGAAAGATCGTGGTATGCCATCCCGGAATTACCGAGGTTGCAAAGTCCATGGATACAATTGTATGTACCGAAAGTACGAGTGGTGTAGAAACACCTGCAAGTATTAATGATACCAATTCAAAACGCTGCCAAGTTTTTACTGAACCATTCCATCCAAAAGAAAGGATTGAATAAATACGACGGCGTGTACCAATTGCACGGTCACGAATTGTAGCGATATCAGGCAATAGACCTGTATACCAGAAAACAAGTGAAACTGAGAAATAGGTAGAAATCGCAAATACATCCCATACCAATGGTGAGTTGAAATTTACCCAAAGAGATCCATACTGATTAGGTAATGGAAGAGCCCAATGGAATAACCAAGGACGACCCATGTGGGAAATGATGTACGATGCCGCACAAATAACCGCAAAAATGGTCATTGCCTCTGCCGAACGGTTAATGGAATTTCGCCAGTTCTGACGGAAAAGGAGTAGTACAGCCGAAATTAACGTACCGGCATGTCCAATACCTACCCACCAAACGAAACCTGTAATATCCCAGGCCCAGCCTACGGTTTTGTTTAATCCCCATTCTCCAATACCAAACCAGAAGGTCCAGCTAACTGAGAATACCCAAAGGCCTGCGCCCATGGCAGAGACAATAAAACCGATCCACCAGGCTTTATTTGGTTTGTTTTCTACGGGAACCAATATATCTTCGGTGACCTTGGAGTAGGTTATATTTTCACCGGTTACTAAGGGCTCTCTAAGTATAGACTCGTGATGAGATGACATATCTTTATTGAATTTCTTGTATTAAACCTCTACAGTATTTCTAACTTTTGTTTGATAACCAACACCTGGCTTCACATTGATTTCTTCAAGCACATAATATGTACGCTCGCTTTTCAATGCTTTTGATACTTCAGATTCAGGATCATTACCATCCCCGAAGATGATGGCATTTGTTGGGCAAGTTTGCTGGCAGGCGACTTTTATATCACCATCTTTCAACTTGCGTTTATCTAATTTCGCAGCAAGCTTGCCTGCTTGGATACGTTGAACGCACATAGAACATTTTTCCATTACACCTCTTGAACGAGTAGTAACATCAGGGTTTAACACTAATTGTGTAAACTCATTGTTCATGTAATTATCAAAACGAGAATCATTCCAGTAGTTAAACCAGTTGAAACGACGTACTTTATAGGGACAGTTATTGGCACAATAACGTGTTCCGATACAACGGTTGTAAGCCATTTGATTCAAGCCCTCTGAAGAGTGTACTGTTGCCAAAACCGGACAAACAGTCTCACAAGGAGCATGATCACAATGCTGACACATCATTGGCTGATGGATGACAGATACGTTATCAAGATTTTCAAGCTTACTGATTTCGTCTTCTTTGGTTAGCTTGTTTTCACCATCATTAATTGTGTAATAACGGTCAATACGTATCCAGTGCATCTCACGACGACGGCGAACCTCATCACGACCTACAACAGGAATATTATTTTCAGCATTACAAGCTACGATACAAGCACCACAACCAGTACAAGCATTCAAATCAATGGCCATTACCCAATTGTGTCCAGGCTGCTCAAATTCATTCCACAAATCATATTTATTAACATGAGCATGTCCTGTTCCTGCAGTAGGATCTTTTAAGAAATTTTTCAAAGTTGTTTCACGAACAATGTTTCTTCCTTCAATAGTGTGGTGAGTTTGTGTTTGAGCAAGCTCATAAGTTCCAGATGCCTTACTAATATTTGCAGAAACTGCCGTTTGCAAGGTTGCATTAACCAGACTTAAGAATGGGTAAGCATTTTTTCCAATATCAGAACCCGCTTTACCAGCCTTTGTTCTTCCGTATCCTAATGCAATTGAAACCGTTCCACTTGCTTGACCAGGCTGAAGTAATACTGGCAAAATTACCGTGTATTTATCTGTTTTGATCTCTACAAGATCTAATTCAGCAATACCCAATTTTTCGGCAAATTTCGGATTTATTGCAGCGTAATTATCCCAAGTTACTTTTGAAACCGGATCTGGTAATTCTTGTAACCATGGATTATTCGCCGTTTTACCGTCTCCAATCGCTACATTCTGATAAATATGTAGTTCAATTGCTTTCTCACCGCCCTTTGCAAGGTTCTTACTATTCGCTATAATTGTTTGAATAACAGAATTTAAATCGCGTGAGAATGAATAAACACCGGAGGATTTTACAGGAAGAGTAACTGAACCCTTTTGCAATAAATCTTTCCAAGTTGTTCCTGATTGTGCAAGAACTGTTTTGGACCAGTTATTTTGTATGTATTGATAGTAATCAGTAACTGCATTTTCAGACCAAATCAATAATCCCTGCTCTGCATTTCGTGAATTATAAACGGGGTTAATTGTAGGCTGAACGATTGTATAATAACCTTCTACTGGGTTTGAATCACCCCAAGATTCTAAATAATGATGATTTGGGGCAATAACCTGACATAATGAAGCAGTTTCATCTTTACGATCAGCAAAAGAAACACGTAGCTTAACTTTGCTTAAAGCATCTGTAAAGGACTTAGAATCATTGAATTCATAGGCTGGATTACTATTCAAAAAGAATACTGCATCCACCTCTCCACGATTCATTTCATTCACAAACTCTACAAACTCAGCATCATTACCAGCATATTGGTAGGAAGGATTATCTAAATCGATAGTCGTACCATAATTGCCCAATAAAGAATTAATGGCATTAACTAAGATTTGTATTGACACATCGTTTGATCCACTTAAAACTAATGAAGCACCTTTTGCCGCCGACAATTCTTTAGCTGCAAGAGCAATTGCCTTTTCAGCGTTTGGATTGTTTGTCAATGGCTTGGAACCACTAACAACACCGCCAAGTGCTGCATATAAATTAAGAAGGGCAATTCCTTCTTCAGATGGCTTCAAAGGAAGACGCGCATCTGCATTAGAACCTGTTATGCTCATGCCAGTCTCAAACTGAATGTGGCGAGACATTTTTTTGCCTTCTAATGAAGCATTATTTCTTTTGGATACATATTGGCGACTGAACTCCAAAGGAGATATCCAAGTCCCAAGAAAATCAGCTCCAAAACTTACAATTAAATTTGCTTTATCAAAACGATATCTTGGAAGAACAGCCTTACCGAAGCTATTTTCATTTGCTTTGATAATGCCCGTGTAAGAAACCGCATCAACTTGAATATGTTTCGTATTTGGGTACTGAGCTGCAAAATCGGCAATTACAGCCTTTGTTGAAGGACTATTTACAGTTGAAGAAACTATACGAATCTTTTTACCTGCATTTTTTGCCTTTAATAATTCGTCCTGTATAAATTTATCAACCTTCGTCCAGTCGGCATCGGCATCGTTTAAAACCGGTCCTTTAAGTTTTGACACATCATAAAGATCGAGAACAGAAGCCTGACCTTTGGCGTCTAAACTACCCTGACTAAGAATACAATTAGGGTTCCCTTCAATCTTAATCGGACGACCTTCACGTGTCTTTACTAGAACGCTATGCCCGTTAAAAGTAGAAGTATAGTAATTAGGTATACCTAGTATAACCTCTTCAGGCTTAACCAAGTAAGGAATTGATTTATGAACAGGAACTTTCTGACATGCAGCAAGCGTTACTGCACCCAAACCAAATCCAAGGACCTTTAAAAAATCGCGACGCGGGGCAACGGTACTTAAACCTGCCTCATTCAGAACTTCTTCCATGGGAAGCGATTCAGCGAACTCGTTTTTGCTTTTCTCAACAAAATCTTTTGTGTTCTGTAGCTCTTCTAAACCTTTCCAGTATTTTTTATTGCTTTCCATTTAAGCTATACAAAGTATACGTATGTTATCTTAAAAATTATTATTAGTAGTGACATTTGCTACATTCCAATCCACCTAATACCGCAGCTGTAACCTTTTCACCTTTTTTCAACTTATCATGAGCAGCGATTAGCTTATCATAGTAAGGGTTATCCTTATGATTCACTTCGGTCTCTCTGTGACAGTTGATACACCATTTCATGGTTAGGGGAGCATATTGATAGACTTCCTCCATCGTTTGAATTGGTCCGTGACATTTTTGGCACTCAATACCCGCCACAGAAACGTGCTGTGAGTGATTGAAATAAGCCAAATCAGGTAAATTATGTATTCTAATCCATTCTACAGGTTTAGTATTTGTACCGTAAACCTTGGTATCTTCATTGTAATCTAAAGCATTGTAGATTTTCATTATTTCAGGAGAAGTTTTACCATCATATTTTTCTGAAGCATTCACGTAATTGTGACAGTTCATACAAACATTTAATGAAGGTATACTCGCATTTTTAGAAGAATAGGCACCTGAGTGACAGTACTGACAATCAATTTTATTGATTCCTGCGTGAAGCTGGTGAGAGAATTTAATTGGTTGAACTGGCTGATAACCTGTATGAACACCTGTTTCCCACATACCTTTCCATCCAGCTGAGCCTAGGAATATAACACAAAGTAGAACAACAAACATGATAAACTTCTTGTTCTTGGATAATTTTTTTAATCCCGCAAGGCGATCTTTCGCTATAACTTCTTCCTCTTCAACTTCAATTCCCTTTTTTTGAAGCATCACACGCTCCAAAGTCTGGATAACTTTGTTTAAAACTAAAACTACAAGGAAAGCGATAATAATCACTGCTAGGAGTCCGAATAACATAAAGTTACTGATACCATCATTAGCCCCTGCACCGCCAGCACCTGCTTGAACAGCATTTGGATCAACTGCCGGTTTAGGATCTCCTACTTTCACATAAGCTATAATATTCTTGATATCATCATCTGATAATTCAGGGAATGCTGACATCATAGCTGGTGAGTATTCCGAAGCCTTCACAGCTATCGGATCACCTGAAGCTATAAATGCGGGAGCATTCTTGATCCATTTTATTAACCAAGCTTCATCATACTTCGTGTCGATACCTTTTAAGGCCGGACCTACTACCGCTTTTTCAAGTCCATGACAAGCGGTACACTTCTGCTTAAAAATCGCTGCCCCAGCTGCCGCATCCTGTGCACTTGCTGAACTAACAGCTGCTGTACTCAGTAAGGTGACTAAAATCAGTGATTTTGTAACACTTCTAAAAAACAATGAGATGCTTCTCATATTGCGTATTTAATGCTTAAAATTTGAAACGTATAATTAAAAGTTAATGGCTATTGCCTATTAACCTTTTTCAGTTGACAAAAGTATAGTTTATTCAATTACGGATGACATTTAGCTGACCTATTTTATCAATTTATAATCATTCTAAATTACCTAGGAAAATGAAGCCGCTAACCTTAATTCAGGCTTTTTATAAAAAATACTTTTTTTTATTTCCTAAATGCATTTGTAATTGATAATTGAATTTCTATTGCTTTAAAACCCAAGCAAAAATGAGTGGGGCCACAATAGTTGCATCCGACTCCACAATAAATTTAGGTGTATCAATATCTAATTTACCCCAAGTGATCTTTTCATTTGGCACAGCGCCAGAATATGACCCAAAAGAGGTCGTTGAATCTGAAATCTGACAGAAATAACCCCAAAAAGGAATGTTTTCCATTTCCATGTCTTGATAAAGCATTGGAACAACGCAAATAGGGAAGTCACCTGCGATACCCCCTCCTATCTGGAAAAAGCCAACACCCTTACCGCCAGAATTTGCAATATACCAGTCGGCTAGCCAACCCATATACTCAATGCCGCTCTTCACAGTTAAAGCCTTTAGTTCCTTTTTCATCACATAGGATGCAAAAATATTACCCATGGTCGAATCTTCCCAACCTGGAACAACAATCGGTAAGTTCTTTTCAGCAGCGGCAAGCATCCATGAGTTTTTGGGATCAATCTCATAATACTGCTCTAAAACACCACTGTTTAACATTTTATACATAAACTCATGAGGAAAATAACGCTCACCTGAATCATCCGCATCCTTCCATAATTTATGAATATGCTTTTGCAATCTTCTAAACGCTTCCTCTTCGGGGATGCAAGTATCAGTAACACGGTTGTAGTGATTTTCAAGGAGGTCCCATTCATCTTGGGGACTTAAATCACGGTAATTCGGAACACGTTTATAATGGGAATGAGCTACCAAATTCATGATGTCTTCTTCCAGATTTGCTCCAGTACAAGAAATAATAGATACTTTATCTTGGCGAATCATCTCGGCAAGAGAAATGCCCAGTTCGGCAGTACTCATTGCCCCAGCAAGGGTAATCATCATTTTTCCGCCTTCATCCAAATAACTTTCATATCCCTTTGCAGCATCTACTAAAGCCGCAGAGTTAAAATGCAGGTAATTTCTTTCTATAAACTGGGATATTGGTCCTCTTTGTACACTCATAGTATCTTATTTAGCCACAAAAATAAATAATTATAGCAGATGCACGAATGTTTTATGCGAAGGGATATATTTTACCCTGAAAAAAAGTATTTCCTTGAAAAAAAATGCTTCAGGTTTCAATTCGTTCTGAATCAGCTCCAGCTTCCCAAATTCTATCCGAAAAAGAATATCTTAGCAGTCTTTATGGAAAGATATTTATTGAAAACACTCACTTTTCTTACCTCATTTGTCTT
>JBIHZP010000006.1:0-18862 GCA_044231315.1 Daejeonella sp.
CTGTCTCTGATGGTAATTTATACCTCTCTTGTTTTGATGGAAGTCATGCCTATCTTTTTACAGGTAAATTACTGAATGATAAAACCATAGTTGATGGTAAATTTTATTCCGGATTCTCATACATGGAAACGTGGACGGGAAAAAAGGATGATGCCGCAATTCTTCCTGATGCCTACTCTTTGACCAATTTAAAAGAGGGTTATGACAAGATTGATTTTTCATTTCCAGGTCTCGATGGAAAGAAAGTCTCGATCTCTGATAAAAAGTTTAAAAATAAGATTGTACTTGTTCAATTTTTTGGATCATGGTGTCCTAATTGCATGGATGAAACAGCATATCTGACAAGCTTTTACAAAGAATATCAACAAAAAGGGGTAGAAATTATTGGCCTTGCCTATGAGCGTTCGAAAGATTTTGAACGTTCAAAGAAAAATGTCATGCGATTACGTGATCGCTTTTCTGTGCCTTATGATATGTTAATTACAGGCTTTACAAATGATAAAGTTGAAGTTTCTAAAAGCATACCAATGCTTGATAAATTTATGGCCTTTCCAACGCTAATGATTATCGATAAAGGGGGTAAAATCAGGAAAATTCATACGGGTTTCAGCGGACCAGGAACGGGCACTCATTATACTGAGTTTGTAAAGGAATTCGAGAATACAATCGATGGTCTCTTGGCAGAAAAATAATGGCATACTTTAAATTATTGCGATACTGCTCCATTGGGGCAGTATTTTTTATATTATCGTGTTCTGCACCGAAAATGGTTAACCTCGATCCGGTAACTGTCATCGAAAATAGGCCTGGTTCAAACGTTTATCGTGCTAGCTACACTAGGTCAACAGATATTATTAATACCAAACTCGACCTGAGTTTTGACTGGGATAGCGCCTATGTTTATGGTAAGGCTACTATTTTAGCTAAGCCTTATTTTTATGATACCGATCAATTGGTTTTAGATGCTAATGGCTTTCAAATTAAGCAGGTATCACTATTAAATGGTGAGGATAAAAAGCCACTTAATTATAGTTACGATGGTAAAAAACTTCGTGTAAATCTTGATAAAACTTATCATAAAGATCAACCCTACTCCGTTTATATCGATTATGTGGCTATGCCTAATAAGTTGAAAATAGGTCAGGATATCTCCTCTGCTAGTGATAGGGGCCTATATTTCATTAATCATTCTGGCAAGGATAAGAACAAGCCTCAACAAATTTGGACACAGGGTGAAACGGAATGCAATTCGAGCTGGTTCCCCACAATCAATGATCCGCAGGAGAAAATGACTCAAGAGATCAATATTACTATTCCTGATCGATTTGTAAGTCTTTCCAATGGGAGTCTTGAATTCTCGAGCTTGAATGGCGACGGAACGCGTACCGATAGCTGGCGACAAGAGCAAGCGCATTCCACTTATTTGACGATGATTGCAGTCGGTAATTTTGTAATTACCAAAGATCAATGGCGTGACAAGGAGGTAAATTATTATACCGAACCTGAATTTGCTCCCACTGCTAAAATTGTTTTTGGTAATACTCCCGAAATGATGGAGTTTTTTTCCGAAAAACTGGGTGTAGATTATCCATGGGATAAATATTCTCAAATTGTTGTGAGAGATTTTATCAGTGGTGCTATGGAAAATACAAGTGCCACTGTATTTTATGAGGGCTTAAACATGTCGGAAGGTCAGCATATTGATCAAAGCCAAGACGATATTATCGCTCACGAACTTTTTCATCATTGGTTTGGTGATTTGGTGACTGCCGAATCTTGGTCTAATCTCCCCCTAAATGAGTCCTTTGCAACTTATGGTGAATATTTATGGGATGAATATAAAAATGGCCGTGATCAAGCGGATTTCAATGGCTTAACCGATCTGACTTCCTATTTAAATAGTGGAAATAAAAAGGATGTTGATGTGATACGATTCGATTATGCCGACCGTGAACATATGTTTGATGAAGTTAGTTACCAAAAAGGTGGTCGTATTTTACACATGCTTCGAAAAACAGTCGGAGAGGATGCGTTTTTTAAAGCGCTAAATACCTATCTAACACGATTTGCATTCAAAACTGCTGAAATACATGATTTACGTCTGATTTTTGAAGAGATAACAGGTACCGACTTAAACTGGTTTTTTAATCAATGGTTTCTTGCTTCAGGTCATCCTATTCTTACAATAAAAACTGCCTACAATCCTGAGAATAAAGAAGTTTCGATATTTATAGAACAAAGTCAAGATCTGTCGAGTGCGCCATTATATCGTGCCGCAATGGCTGTTGATATTTATGTAAATGGTCAAGTAGAACGAAAGGAAATTCTACTTGAAAAACAAAGTCAATCATTCGTTTTCCCTGTGTCAGGACCTCCAGATTTGGTCAATGTTGATGCGGAAAAATATCTACTAGCCGAAAAAATAGAGGAAAAAACTGCCCAGCAATACGTATTTCAATACCATCACGCCCCTTTATTTATGGATAGGATGGAAGCTGTAAGCAAACTTTTGAGACAGAAAGATGAAGCCCTTTCAAAAAGCACTTTAATTAAAGCGATTAATGATAAACACTGGGCTATTCGTGATAAGGCATTAGAAATTATTCAACATCTATCCACAGAGGAGCGAGCATTACTATACGATAAGATTAAGGAATTGGCCCTGCAGGATGGCGTTTCTCAAGTTAGGGCTTCAGCAATTGAAGTCTTGGGGAAATACTATCGATTGATGGATAACCGTGAAATATTTTTCATGACAGCGATGGATAAATCTATTGCCGTTAAAAAAGCCACTGCCATTGCAGCGGAAAAATAATATTTTTACCCTAGGAAGATTTACTTGGACGAAAGGCAGAAAAAATCATTTGAACTAAGGCAAGCACAATTGCGAAAAGCAGCGCAGAAAAAAAGCCTTGGGTATTAAAATCGTCCATTAACTCATCAACTAATAGAACCATTAAAACTGTAATAATAAAAGATACTAGTCCGAGGGTTAAAAAATTAATTGGGAAGGTAAAAATGCGAAGTATGGTTCCAATGGTTGCATTTGCAAGAGCAATTAAAGCGCCGGCAAGTACGGCACTCCAAAAACCAGCTACGCTAACTCCTGGAAGTAAGTATGCCGCTATTGCAACAGCAGCACCCATTAATAGTATTTCAATAATTAGTCTCATATTTTTCTTTAAAATGATATAAACAATGAAATTTAACAAACGGTTTCACATTTTCATACTTTTTTTTCTTCTACTTTTTTCTTGTAGCCAAGAAAAGTCGGTAAATGAAGCAGAAACTGACCTGAAGATAAGTCTTTCTGCAGACAGCTCAGAATTGATATTGTCGAATATCCCTTCTTATGTCATGGATGAATTTAAGGAAGATTCACTTGATGTTAATCTCTGGACTAATTTTTTTGCTGTTTATAAAGACACTACGGATCAGGAAATGAGAGATTTTCGGCCGACCTTGGATGGGACTTACACCATTGTAAATGGCACCATCAGGTTTAAGCCTAATTCCGATTGGAGTTCCAATGAGTATTATTTTGCAAGATGCTATACCAAAACACTTCTGCGAAAACCTGAAGATATTATTTCTATTCGGAAAATTAACTCACCTGGAGGTTTTATTGAATACAAATTTAGAGCTAAGAAATAATATAAATGTTTTGAAATCAGCTATTTGCAATGCTAGATATTTTTTCTATATTTGCATCGATCTAAGAAGAGCTCCGCAATTGTCGGGGCTCTTTTTTTACCTTCCTTTTTCAAAAAGGATTAAAGAAGGGTAAATTATGAATATAGAGAAAAGGGTTACAGAATTAGTTGAAGAAAAGATTGCCGATCGGCCAGATTTATTTTTGGTAGATGTGCAGATGCATGGTAGCGGAATTTTGTCTATTTTAGTAGATGGCGACAATGGTGTTGCAATTAGTGATTGCGTAGCAATTAGTAGGCATGTTGGTTTTCATCTGGAAGAGGAAAATACGATTGAACAAGCGTACAGACTTGAAGTCTCTTCTCCTGGAATAGATACCCCACTTAAATCATTTCGTCAGTTCCAAAAAAACATCAACCGTTCTTTAAAAATTAAGATGACTGGTGGTAATACAAAGGAAGGTAAGCTGATTCATGTGGAGGAGACTGGAATTACCATCCAAGAAAGTGTGAAAGAAAAAGGTAAAAAGGCAGAAATAATAGATACTATAATACCATTTGAAGATATATCAGAAACGATAGTTTTAGTGAGTTTTAAATAAAACAGGGCATTTTTCCCTTGTAAATTGAATAAAAAAATGAGCAATATTAATTTAATCGATTCATTCCAAGAGTTTAAAGACTTTAAGAATATTGACCGTCCCACGGTTATTAGTGTGTTGGAAGAAGTTTTTCGCAGCATGTTGCGTAAAAGATATGGTACCGACGAGAATTGTGATGTGATTGTTAACCCTGATAATGGGGATTTGGAGATCTGGCGTACACGTACCGTAATGGAAGATGGATTTTCTGAAGATGATGATTTGGAAATCGAAATGGCCGAGGTTAAGCTTATTGATCCTGATCTTGAGGTTGGTGATGATTTTATCGAACAAATTACACTTGAAAGTTTTGGTCGTAGAGCCATTCTTGCTGCTCGTCAAACTTTAGTGTCTAAAATTCTAGAACTAGAGAAAGACGAAATATTCAAAAAATACAAAGATCGTGTCGGAGAAATCGTAACTGGTGAGGTTTACCAGGTATGGAAAAAGGAAACTTTAGTTCTAGATGATGAGGGTAATGAGCTTTTATTGCCCAAAACTGAGCAAATTCCAGCAGATTATTTCAAAAAGGGCGATTCTGTACGTGCAGTAATTGAGAAGGTAGAAATGCTTAACGGTAATCCTAAGATTATCATTTCACGCACTGCCCCTGAGTTCTTACAACGTTTATTCGAATTGGAAGTTCCTGAGATTTTTGATGGATTGATTACCATTAAAAAGATTGTTCGTGAGCCAGGCGAGAGAGCAAAAGTTGCTGTTGAGTCTTATGACGATAGAATTGATCCGGTTGGAGCTTGTGTGGGAATGAAAGGATCGCGTATTCACGGTATTGTACGTGAATTAAAGAATGAAAATATTGACGTAATTAACTTTACAAACAATATTTCCTTGTATATTCAAAGAGCTTTAAGTCCCGCGAAAATTACAAGCATTAAATTAGACGAAGAAGAAAAGAGAGCTGCAGTATATTTAAAGCCAGATCAGGTTTCATTGGCTATTGGCCGTGGAGGACATAACATTAAGTTGGCAGGAAAGTTGACTGGTTATGAAATTGATGTGTACCGTGAGGCTCATGAAGATGATGAGGATGTGGATATTGAGGAATTCTCAGATGAGATTGAAGGCTGGATTATTGATGAATTTAAGCGTGTTGGTTTAGATACTGCGAAATCCATTCTTGCATTAAATGCAGATGAATTGGTAAAACGTACGGATCTTGAGGAAACAACAGTGAAGGATGTAATCGAGATTCTGAAGTCGGAATTCGAATAAGTTATTTGTTCGGGATATTTGCAAAAAGAGCGGGTATTGATAAAATACCCGATTCTAAAACATATAACATATAAAAAACGTACTTTTGTACAAAAATAGCGAGGTTAAATAATACATGTCAGAAGGTAAAAGCACAAATTTACTTAAAACTGCGAAGGAGCTAAACATTGGCTTATCTACAGCGGTTGAGTTTTTAGGGAAAAAAGGATTCAAAGTTGAGGCCCGTCCCAATACTAAACTCACCGATGAGATGTATGATGTTCTTCTTAAGGAGTATCAAGGTGATAAGATTGTAAAAGAGGAAGCCAAACAAATTGTTATTGGCAAGATCCGTCGTGATGATGCGCCTCTTTCTACTGAGAAGACTGATTTACAGCCTTCAAAGGAGTTTGAACAGGAGGAGATCCTGATCAAAAATGTAAATCCTTTTACTCCTCCAGTAGTTGAAAAGCCTAAGGAAGTGGCTCCAAGTGTGCCAAAACCGGAAGAGGGAGCTTTGCCTGGTGTAAAAGTTATTGGTAAGATTGATTTAAATCAACTTAACTCAAAAACTCGCCCAGACAAGAAAAGTCCTGAGCCAGTAAAACCTGCAGCAGTGCCAGTTCCAGTACCTGAGCCTATCGCTATAGTGCCGCCAGTAAAGGCAGAACCTGTTGTTGAGAAGCCTAAAGAAGCTGACATTGCCCCGGCTGCGAAAGTTGAAACAGTTATTCCGAAAGCAGAGCCTGTTGAAGCTCCAAAAGTTGCCGAAAAGGTTGTCCCACTTGTTGCTACTCCAGTTGAGCCTGCTGCACTTGTGCCACCAGTTCAAATCAAAATAGAAAATAAACCTAATACGCAGGAGGGTAATCCAAATGCGACAGTAATACGTGCTAAAGCGGAACGCTTAAGCGGTCCCAATGTAATTGGGCGGATTGAATTGCCAGTTTCAGCACCACGTCGTGGTCAGCCGGTAGCTTCGTCGTCTGCTGCAGGTGCCGACAATAAGCGTAAGCGTAAGCGTAAAGATAATGCTCCCGGACAGCCGGGTCAAGCTACTCAAGGTCAGCCAGGATCTGCTCCCCGTCCCGCACCTGGTGCAGGATATCAAGGAAACCGACCTGATTTTAGAGGTGGCGGCAGGCCAGCACCTGGTGGAACTGCACGTCCTGATTTCAGGAATAAGGCGCGTACTCCAGACGCACCAAAAGCAGAACCTACAGATAAAGAAATTCAAGATCAGATTAAAGCAACACTTGCTCGTTTAAGTGGAGCTGGAAAATCTGGAAAGTTTGCACAACGTGCTAAATTGCGTCGTCAGAAGCGTGATGATGTGGCTCAAACAGCAGAAGATGCTGCATTGGAACTCGAATCACAGGCAAAAACAATCAAAGTTACGGAGTTTGTTACTGCCAATGAATTGGCGATCATGCTTGATGTAGCTGTAACTCAGGTTATTTCAACCTGTATGAGTTTAGGTATGTTCGTATCCATCAACCAACGATTGGATGCTGAAACCCTGACTATTGTAGCTGATGAGTTTGGCTTTGGGGTTGAATTTGTAAAACCTGAAGACGAAGAAAGTGGCTTGTTTGAAGAAGAAGATAAGCCGGAAGACTTAGTGCCGAGAGCACCAATTGTGACCGTAATGGGTCACGTGGATCATGGTAAGACTTCCCTTCTTGACTTTGTGCGTAAAACTAACGTGATTGCTGGTGAGGCAGGAGGAATTACACAACACATTGGTGCTTATGAAGTTACCCTTGAAAATGAACGTAAAATAACATTCTTAGATACTCCAGGTCACGAAGCCTTTACTGCGATGCGTGCTAGGGGAGCTAAAGTTACTGATATTGCAATTATTGTTATCGCTGCGGATGATAGCGTGATGCCTCAAACGCGTGAAGCGATTAATCACGCCCAAGCTGCCAATGTTCCAATCGTATTTGCTTTTAGTAAGGTAGATAAGCCTGGTGCTAATGCTGATAAAATACGCGAACAACTTTCGGCCATGAATATTTTGGTTGAAGATTGGGGTGGAAAGTATCAGAGTCAGGAGATTTCTGGAAAAACAGGTATGGGCATCGATTTATTACTTGAAAAAGTATGTCTTGAGGCTGATATGCTAGAACTTACTGCTAATCCTAAAAAGCGTGCTATAGGTACTGTTATTGAAGCGGCTTTAGATAAAGGACGTGGTATTGTTACCACAGTATTAATCCAAGCAGGAACTTTAAGAGTTGGTGACGCTATTCTTGCCGGTGGTTATAGTGGAAAAGTGAAAGCTTTACACAACGAACGTGGCTTAAAGGTTGATCATGCTGGTCCGTCAACACCGGTACAGGTATTAGGTATGCAGGGTGCACCAACATCGGGCGATAAATTCAACGTGATGGATAGTGAGGTTGAAGCACGTCAGGTTGCCAATAAGAGATTACAATTACAACGTGAGCAAGGATTACGTACCCAGAAACACATTACACTTGATGAGATCGGTCGCCGTTTGGCTATCGGAAACTTTAAGGAGTTAAATGTGATTGTTAAGGGTGACGTGGATGGTTCTATCGAAGCATTATCCGACTCATTACTTAAACTTTCTACTGAACAGATTCAGGTAAACATCATTCATAAATCGGTAGGTCAAATCTCTGAGTCGGATGTATTGCTTGCTTCAGCTTCTGATGCAATCATCATAGGTTTCCAGGTTCGTCCTTCGGCAAGTGCACGTAAGTTAGCTGAAGCGGAACAGATTGATATTCGTCTTTACTCTATCATTTACGATGCCATTAACGAGGTTAAAGCGGCTATGGAAGGCATGCTTGACCCTGAATTTGAAGAGAAAATCACTTCAAACGTTGAAATTCGTGAAGTATTCAAAATCACTAAAGTTGGTACAATCGCCGGTTGTATGGTCTTGGATGGAAAGATTACTAGAAATAGTAAGGTACGAATCATTCGCGATGGTGTTGTAGTATACACCGGAGAGCTAGCTTCACTAAAGCGATTTAAAGACGATGTGAAGGAAGTAGCTACTGGCTATGAGTGTGGTTTAAACATTCAAAACTTCAATAATATTGAGGTTGGGGATATTGTTGAATCATACGAGCAAGTTGAAGTGAAAAGAAAATTATAATTTAACAGATAAAAATTAAAGCGATCATTTGATCGCTTTTTTTTGTTTTTGGGATTTTTTCAATATTAATTTATTTTATAGATCGTGGGTTTAAGAAAAACAATCAAAAGGAATTATTTTAAGCTTTTACAACTTGCAGGTAGTGGTTTAGACATAAATGTAGAACTATCAGTTATTTCGGCTAACCCAAGATCTCAGCGGGGCACAACCAATATCCTTGGAAAGCCTTTTGTTTATCATGATGGACCAAGTTTTACTGCAACCTACAAAGAACTTTTTGAATCGAGTATCTATGAGTTCAGACCTTCAAAGAATGCACGGACGATCATAGATTGCGGAGCTAACATGGGGCTGAGTGTTTTATATTTTTCTCAAAATTACCCTAAACATCAGATTATTGCCTTTGAACCCGACCCTGAAATATTTAGTATTCTACAGGAAAATGTTGCAAGCTTCAATTTAAAAAATGTTACAATTTATCAAAAAGCTGTTTGGGATAAAGTAGATGTATTGACATTTTTTGCTGATGGTAAGATGGGTGGCCGGTTAGAGAATACCTATAAACATGCAAAAGCAATAGAGATTGAAACTGTGCCATTGTCCGACTTCATTAATGAGGATGTTGATTTCTTAAAGATCGATATTGAAGGTGCTGAAGGGGTAGTTTTAAATGGTTGTAAGGATTTATTGCACAAGGTAAAGCATATCTTTTTCGAGTATCATAACAGTATTAAGGATCCACAGACGCTGCATGAATTATTGAAATTAGTATCTTCTCAGGGCTTTACATACTATATTAAGGAATCGGATGTTCGTAAAAAACCTTTTATTGATGAACATAATATTGCCGAAGCCTTTAATATGGCTTTGAATGTTTTCTGTTATAAAAAATAGCTTAAACTTTTTTTATCAATCTAAATTTCAATTTATAATACTGTCTTACAATACCTTTGACCAACCCTACGGACATAATCGAATTAATAAAATGATTTGAGGAAATGTAAAAACTTGTCATGGTTGACCGGATATATCTACCTTTGAAGAAAGAAGAATATTTGTTGGATAAATTTTGGGAGAGCTGGTAAAAGGACTTATCCATAATTCCCTTTCCATAATGAACAATGTGAAAATCAATTACATACGCCGAATAACCCAGACAATTAGATACGAGGCATATATCAGTTCCATATAGATGAAATCCTTCAAGATCTCCGGATACGGCCAGATTCGCGGAAGCCTTTATTAGCAGAAAATTTTCATCCAGACTCTGAACTTTTGATGGCAATTGCCCCATGCGGATACATTTTCCATTATAATGAGTGATGACCATGGAAATATTATACATGTTATTAACACCTGCATTACCTAAAATTCCCCAATTTGGATCTAATTTCGTAACCAGATCGATCTGCTTCTCAAGTTGCTTTCGATTATCAATTGTTATTAGGGTGTCCTGATGACAAATAATAATAAATTCACCTTGTGATTCTCTAAGAAAGCGGTTAATTCCGCTGAAAGCTTCAAATTCATTGTTGATTGAATTGTCTGAATATATAAATTCACAATCACTTTCTTCAAAACCAGCTTTTACGAAAGAAGCAACCATATTATCATACTCATCAGGCTTATTAACCAATGTGCATATTGAATATTTAAACCTGAAACTTTCCTGATTATAAATTTTTTTTGGTGGCATGTCAATCAATAAACTTTTTCTGGACGAATTATTTTACAAATGCTCTTTTCAGTTTTTTATTTATCAGAAAATGCCTTATGAAACTCGTTCATATCGAATATGATCAATGTGAACTTTTCCTGATTTCCACTCAATATTGTTATAATATTTTGCAATGGGTTAATTTTAAATAAATAGAAATTTCTAGTAATGCAATTTTATGTAAAAGCCTGCATGGCAACTAACTTCTTATACAATCCGTCTTTTTTCATTAAATCCTCGTGTTTACCGGCTTCAGCAATTTGACCTGCGTCTAAAACAATAATATGGTCGGCTTCTTTTATAGTACTTAAACGGTGAGCTATAACTATTGAAGTGCGATTTTGCATTAAATTCTTCAGTGCCTCCTGAACTATCTTTTCTGATTTAGTGTCTAAAGCCGAGGTAGCTTCATCAAGTAATAAAATAGTTGGATTTCCAATTACCGCCCTTGCAATACAGATTCTTTGTTTCTGCCCTCCTGAAAGTTTCATTCCTTTGTCTCCAATGTTAGTCTGATATCCTTCTTCTGTGTTTAGAATGAATTCATGAGCATTGGCTATTCTTGCAGCTTCTTCCACTTCCTCGTTTGAAACGGGTCTTCCAAATGCGATATTGTTAAAAATCGTATCATTAAATAGTATAGATTCCTGATTAACAATCCCCATTAAAGATCTTGCATCGGTCATTTTTATATCTTTAAGGTCAATCCCATCAATCAGAACTTGTCCTGATTTGGGATCCATAAAGCGTGGAAATAGGTCCATTAAAGTAGATTTTCCTCCTCCTGATGGCCCAACGAGAGCTACTGTCTTTCCCTTTAGGACTTTAAAGTTGATATTATTCAAGATCAGCTTTCCACCATAATCAAATGATACATTTTTAATTTCAATATCCTGTTCAAATGAATCTTTTCGGATGGCGTTAATTTTATCAGTTATTTTTTCGGGAGCATCAAGGAGTTGAAAAACCCTTTCACCTGCCGTAATTCCTTGAGAAATATTACCGAATGCTTCCGAAATAGCCTTTGCTGGGATAATAATCTGAGAAAATATGATGATGTAGCCTATAAATTCAGCGCCTTTAAGATCTGAACCTTCTTCAAGTATTAATGAGCCACCATAAAATAAAAGTGCTGCAACAGTAACTACGCCTAACATTTCTGAAACAGGTGAAGCTAATAAAACTCGCCGCGCAAGACGCCTATGTACTTTGCTAGACCAGAGATTTACTTCATCAAATTTCTTCTGCATATATTTTTCTGCATTGAAAGATTTAATGATTTTGATGCCATTTAATCCTTCATCAATGCTTGAGACTAAAACCCCCTGTGACTCTTGTGATGCTGCAGCATAATTTTTAAGCTGTTTTACTATGGTCGTTATCAGTAATCCGGAAACGGGGATTAGAATTAAGGCAAAAAGTGTAAGCTTGGTTGAAATAGCGAAGAGTACAGCAAAATTTAAAATTATTGTGATAGGCTCCCTTAAGATAACCTGCATAGAACGTACAATTGAATCCTGTATCGTGATTACGTCAGTCATAAATCTCGAAATAAGATCACCCTTACGCTGACTGCTAAAATATTGAATGTCAATATTTGTAAGTTTCTTAAATATACTGCTTCGGATTCTTGTGATGATTACTAAACGAAAATTTTCTATAACTCGAAAGGACAGGTATTTAAATAGATTACTTAATATAACTGATAATACGATTACAATACAAACCATTTTCAAGGCTCCAACCTGCCCAGAGTCATTGATAATGCTCTGAAAATAATAATAAAACACATCCTTGAAATAGGTTAAGCTAAGTGCAAATGCGGGCTCTGTAACTGGTGATTTAGTATTTAATTCTGCTGTTTGATTAAACAATAATTCAAATATGGGTATGAGAAGCGTAAAATTGAGTAAGCCAAATATTACACCTAATATTGAAGTTAAAAAAAATGGAATCGCAAATTTTTGAATGGGTGATGCAAATGCGAAAAGTCGGAAAAATGTTTTCATTTCTTAAATTAAGCTGTAAAGTTAATCAATTTGAAATTTAACTTAATTTAATCGTTTTATGATTTTAGTAGAGTACTAATAATTTTTCAAAATACTAATTTCTGAAAAATGCAATCTGTGTATTTTGGAGCGATTTAATGATTGTTTTTCGAACATCATTAAGACTTAATTCCACGCTGGTATGTTTGCACAGGTTTTCAAATTCGGTTTGCGATTTTTTTATCGATTCCCGATTTTTTAATAACTCTTTAAAGGATTCTAAATAATCCATTCTTTGTGTTAAAATTCTGAAAATAAGTTCAAAAAGTGTTTGAATGAGCCATCCAACAAAATAGAGTCCTTTCAAATGAATGGCATGAAAGAATAGTTTATTCCTATTGTAAATGGTTCGGATATAAATTTTATTCTCTTTGCTTCGAATACTTTCTGATGTTTTATGTCGACAAATAGAGTTCGACTCGAAATAACATTTATATCCACAGCGCCATGCTCTAACTGAAAGGTCTACATCCTCAATGTAAAATGGGCTATACATTTCATTAAAGCCCCCAAGAAATATTAATTTTTCTTTGTTCACCAATGCATTGGCTCCCGAAAGGTAAAGGCTATAAAGTAGATTATCGCCTGTACTTTCTGTTGGTAGATAATTTAAGGATGTTTTCAGTTTAAATCCCTCCATTTCAGGATATTTTGCTCCATCCTGCACTTCTTCATTATCCCATCCTATAATTTTACCCATTACGCCGAAGGTATCAGGTAATTCAAAATATTTAAATTGGTCTGTAAAATAGGTTTCTGTTAATTGAACATCACTATTCAACAATAAAATCAGCTCGTTTTCAGCTGCGAAGATTCCTTTATTGATGGTTTTTGAAAAGCCCTGATTTATTTCATTCTGTATAACCCTAATCTGTGGATAAGTCTGATTTAAAAATTCTACTGAATTGTCTGATGAGCAATCATCTATGATTATTATTTCATACTTCTTTCTTGTATATTCCAATGCTTTTAACAATGCAGGAATGGTGTCTGGAAATAGGTGCACACCATTATAATTGGGAATGACAACTGAGATGTTTAAATCTTTCAAATCCTTTGATGTGATTAAATGCTTTTATTTGTACAAACTTAGTTAATTTGTTTAATAGCTATTATTTGTTAAAACGAATTTACTCTATAAAATGTAAATGATATCAAGTCATCAATTAGTTAGTCAGGTAAAATCAGGTAATTTCCTTGCTTTGGCCAGAGCTTTAACTCTGGTTGAGAATGATTTGGATGGTGCTGCAGAATTTCTTAGAGAGCTCAATCCATCCAATACTCCAGTTATTGGCATTACTGGTCCGCCGGGAGCAGGCAAAAGCACCTTAGTAAACGCCATGATAAATAATCTAAGCGCTCAGGGTAAATCCATTGCTGTTTTGGCTATTGATCCAACATCTCCTTTTAACTTAGGCTCTTTGCTTGGCGATCGGGTACGGATGGCCGAGCAATTTAATAAACCGAATGTTTTCATTCGTTCCTTGGCTACAAGAGGGTCGCTTGGAGGACTATCAGGGAAGACAATTGAAATGTGTGATGTGCTTAAGTCGGTGGGATTTGATTATATATTGGTTGAAACCGTTGGTGTGGGCCAATCGGAAGTTGAAATTGCCGGACTAGCAGACATTAGCGTGGTGGTGCTTGTGCCTGAAGCTGGTGATGAAATTCAAAGTATGAAGTCAGGTTTAATGGAAATTGCCGATATTTTCGTGGTCAATAAATCAGATCGTGATGGGGCAGATACTTTTGCCAATAACCTGAAGAAATTAGTTCATCAAAGAATAGATTATATACCGGTAATTAATACAATCGCCGACAAACTGTCGGGCATTGACGAATTGATGGAGGCCTTAGAAAATCACCGGTTTAAAGAAAATTCTCGTCGTAATTTTCTACTTGCGGAAAAAGCTTGGAAGCTAATCCAACATGAAAAAATGAAGAATTTAAGCAAGATCAAGCTTCAAGAAGAAATAATTCTTGCCTCACTTGATCCCGCATTTAATTTGTATCGTTTTGTTGACAAAATTCTACTCAAGGCTAAGAATTCATAATCTCTTCAATTTCTTCCGCTTCAATAGGAATATTTGCCATTAGATCAATATTTCCATCATTTGTGAGTAGAATATCATTCTCTAATCGGATACCTAAACCTTCGCTTTGAATATAAATTCCTGGTTCACAAGTAAGTATATTGCCTGCCTCAAATGACTTATACTTGCTTGCAAAATCATGTACATCTAATCCCAGATGATGCGAAGTGCCATGCATGAAATATTTTTTATAAAGAGGCATTTTACTGTCTTGTTTTGCAACATCGTGCTTGTCGAGTAAACCAAGTGTAATTAATTCAGATTCCACAATTTTCCCAACCTCATCATGGTACTCATTCCAAACTGTACTTGGTAAAAGCATTTTTTTGGCTTCTTTCATGATGTGTAAAACAGAGTTATAAACATCTTTTTGTCGTTTGGTGAAACGACCGTTTACAGGTACCGAGCGACTTAAGTCGGCGTTATAATTGGCATACTCAGCACCAAAGTCGAATAAAATTACATCACCATCCCGACAGATTTGGTTATTATCGTTATAATGGAGTATGTTGGCATTTTTGCCAGATGCGATGATCGGATTATAAGCATGACCTGTAGCCCTCTGACGAATAAATTCATGGATTATCTCTGCCTCAATTTCATATTCTGCTACACCTGGCTTCACAAATTTTAGCACACGTCTAAAGGCATCATTGGTGATGTCGCATGCTTTTTGTGTCAATGCAATTTCAATTTCAGACTTTATTGGTCTTAGATCACGTAGAATTGGTGCTGCACGCTCATAACGATGCAATGGGTATAGATTCTTTAACTTTTCAATAAATCTAATGTCACGATAAGGTACCTCATGCACATACCTGTCATTTTCATTGGTATTGAGGTAAATATGGTCAGCATAGTTAATGATTGAATGTAAAATATTCCAAAAATCATCTAACCAAAAAATATTTTCTATACCTGAGACCTTTTTTGCCTCCTGTATGGTGAGTTTGTGACCTTCCCATACCGCTATGCGTTCGTTTGTCTGTCTTAAAAATAAGACTTCACGATAAATTGGATTTGGGCAATCGGGAAATAAAATTAAAATACTTTGCTCCTGATCGATGCCACTTAGGTAGAATAAATCAGGATTTTGCTTGAATGTAAAAGGCTGATCGCCACTCCTTGGGAACTCATCACCCGATTGAAATATGGCTATTGAGCCCTTAGAAAGCCTTTTTGTGAAATTTTGACGGTTCAATTCAAAAAGTTGCTTATCTATCTGAGAATATTTCATAATTGTAATATTTTTAACCTCTAAACAAAAAAAATTGCACTTCGCGGCATATTAATCAAAAATAAAATATTTGGAATAGTATTTGATTATTTGCACAAGTCAAACTTATGACTATTTTTGTGTAAATTACACTTATGATTTTGTTAACCTTTAAAAAAAATTAATTATGAACTATTCTACATTAAAGAAAACCTTTGTGTTTTCACTAGTAGCTCTATTGGGACTCGTTGAGGTTTCCAATGCCCAGAATGCTGCTAGTTCTACAGCCAAGGTATTTGGCGGTAGAGATCAGTACAGAACTTGGAATTTAGGTATTAATGCCGGAATTTTAGCGCCTCACGTTGTTGTTGGCGGAATCAACGATTACAATAAATCAAACTTCAACTTAGGATATGGTTTTACTGTGCGTAAGCAATTTGGCCATGCTTTCGGTTTAGAACTTGCTGGAGTAAGTGGTAAATTATCAGGAGAGAATGATGCTACTGTTGCACCTATTCCTACTGGAAGTTATGCTTCATTCGAAACTGATTTAGCTATTGCAGCTTCAATTTCAGCGGTAGTAAACGTGGCAACAGTTGATTTCTTGAAAAGAGAAAATGCAATTAACTTCATTGCAAAACTTGGTTATGGAACTTCAAGATACTCTCCAAGAGCTCCTTTCGACTGGAAAGAAGTTGCTGGTGAGTATGATGGTACTGGAACAAACAAATACGTGAAAGAGCAATTTATTCCTGTTGGTGCAGGCGTAAAGTTCAAAGTTTCTGAGCGTGTTAACTTCGACTTAGCTTATGTTATGAACTATGTTGATGGTGATAACGTAGATGCAACTTATGCTAAAGGTACTTCTAAAGATAAGTTTTCTTATACTTCAGCTGGTTTAGAATTCTCTTTGGGTTCTATTGCTAAGCCAAACTTAGACTGGGTTAATCCTCTTGCTTTAATGTATGATGAATTAAAAGATCCTACATTACGTCAAGAAGTTGAAGCATTAAAAGGTCGTGTTAGTGTATTAGAAGCTGCTGATCTGTTAAAAGATTCAGATGGTGACGGTGTTGCTGATAAATTAGACAAATGTCCTAATACTGAGGCTGGTGTTAAGGTTGACGGTTCTGGTTGTCCATTAGATGTGGATGCTGACGGTGTGCCTGATTCTAAAGATGCTTGTCCTACAGTTAAAGGTACTGCTGCATTAAATGGATGTCCTGAGTTTGTTTCTGGTTCTGCAATCGCAATCCAGTTCGAATTTAACTCTTCAGTTTTAAGAACTTCTGCTTACGCAACTTTAGATAAATTATCTTCTGATTTGAAAGCAAATTCTTCAACAACTGTTCAATTAGATGGTCACGCTTCTGCTGAAGGTACTGATGAGTACAACATGTCATTATCAAAAGATAGAGCTAACTCAGTAAAAACTTACTTAGTTAATTCTGGAATTGCTGCTAATAGAATTGCAGTTTCTGCGTATGGCGAAAGCCGTCCAGTTGCTTCAAATGCTACTGAAGCAGGACGTGTTCAAAATCGTCGTGTTGAGTTCAAACAACAATAAACAATATTGTATATAAGCAAATTGTAAAAAAGAGTCCCGATTTTTCGGGACTCTTTTTTTATTTAATAATTTTGGCATTATGTATTTTTTCAGAAAAAAAAATCCCGACCGACCGCAAAATTTTAATTTGAAGGTCATGCACATTATAAATACAACAGCTATAATTATATTCTTAGCTGGTATAATTTATAAATTGTTGGAGTGGTATGTCTTCTAAGTTTAACTAAAAACTCCAAACCCATTTAATAGAGCTAAATTATATGAAATCCATTATCCAAACGGAAAAAGCACCCGCACCCATCGGCCCTTATAGTCAGGCAGTGCAAGCTGGTAATATGTTGTTTATTTCTGGGCAAATTGCTTTAGACCCAGAAACTAACCAATTAATTTCTGGTGGAATCAAAGTCGAAGCTATGCAGGTGATGAAAAACCTTGAAGCAGTGCTTGCATCTGCAGATTTTTCTTTCGAAAATGTAGTAAAAACGACTATATTTCTGAGCGATATGAACCATTTTTCTGATGTGAATGAAGTGTATGGCTCCTATTTTAAATCCGATTTTCCTGCAAGAGAAACCGTTGCCGTACTTGGTTTACCCAAAAATGTAAATGTTGAAATTTCTGTAATCGCTATAAAAGCTTAAGCTTGAAAGAAGGAAGGCTTAAATATTTTATTGCAGCATTTTCTGCTGTAATAATTTGGGGATTTTTCTCAATCCCACTTCGTATGCTTCGGGACTATAATTCTGATCAAATATTATACTACCGTATTTTTACTAGTTTAATCTTAACCTGGCTTTATATTTTACTTTTCAGGAAAAAGCAAATTAAATTGGATATGAAGTTTTTCCGACAAGAAAATAAAATTAGTCGGAGAAAAATAATTTGGCTAAGCCTACTTGCTGGATTTTTAATCACAGGCAATTGGTTTACATTTATCTATGCCGTAAATAACGTTAATCTTAAATCTGCGGCCTTCGCCTACATGGTTTGTCCGCTAATAACGGCTATGGGTGGTTTTCTAATTTTAAAGGAAAAACTTACAAACATGAAACTAATTGCACTAGGCTTTGCCTCAATTAGTATCGTTATTCTCGCCCAAGGGTCACTTATGGATGTGTTTTGGTCAATATTAATCGCGGCACTCTATAGTTTTTATCTGATTATTCAGCGAGCTATGGTAGGTATTGATAAATTCAATATGCTCGGCCTCCATCTGCTAATCGCAACTTTTTTGATGCTGCCGTTTTTTATTTCCGAATTTCAGAGCTTCCCTAATGATTTATCTTTTTGGCTTACCATAGTGGTAATTTCAATCTTCTTTACTATTATCCCTCTTTTCCTAAGCTTGTACGCCTTGATTGGGATGCCTTCTTCCACTCTAGGAATAATTATTTATATAAATCCTATAGTTGCTTTTGCAGTCGCATTTTTCTATTTTCACGAAGGAATTAGCCTACTTCAGTTATATTCTTATTCGCTGTTGCTAGTAGCAGTGATAGTCTTTAACTGGGCTATAATCAAAGACATTTTATTTAAATCGCCGGCCATTGATGGCCAGGTAACTAGCCCTTAAGCGGATTGG
>JBIHZP010000071.1:0-6249 GCA_044231315.1 Daejeonella sp.
ATCTCAAAATTATCTTCATCAGCAATTTTTATATTACGGATATTCCTGAATAAGGCAGTAGCCTCTCCAATGGCATTTTCCATTTGAGTTGGATCATCGCTCATCACAGATATGGTATAAGATGGATTGCCGATGGTCATTACTTGCTTTGCGCGCAGCAGTGGGATGGCACAGATTTTATCTCCACCAAAGCCTATACTTGAACCCTTGGCATCTAAAACACCAATGATTCTAAATTTATTGTTCCCAAGACTAATTATTTTATTGATTGGGTCAATATTAGGAAATAAGCGTGTTTTAATTTCATCACCAATAATAACCACACTGGTCCCATATTCTAATTCAGATTGAGAGAAATTACGCCCTGAAGCAATTTTATAACCCGCCGACATTAAATAGTTTTCATCACCGCCTAAAACAGAAATATTGGGATTTGTTTTCTCATTTCCATATTTGGCTGTTCCACCAAAGGAAGCAAATGTGTTCACAGAAATAGTAGCAGGGAAGTCGAAATTACTTTTAAATGCAGTTGCCTGCCTGTAATCTATTGATTTATATCTCTTCGGTCTTTGTCCCCCACCTCCAATACGGATTCCAATTCCCCGATTTCGGATGGTAAAAGAATTAGCGCCCATGCTTGAAAAGGTATTATTGAGGGATCCCTCAATAGCATCAATGGATGTGAGAATACCTACCAAAGCGGTCAAACCAATGGCTATGATAATTGCTGTTAAAAATGTTCGGAGCTTATTGCTCTTCACAGATTGCAAAGCAACCTTCACATTTTCAGAATAACTCATTGTTGCTGCCATGGTATAAATATAAAAAGTCCTGCTGATTTGACAGCAGGACTTAATGAAATGTTACAAAATATATTTTAAACTGAGAAGGAGGTGCCACAGCCACATGTGCTGCTTGCATTTGGATTACTAAATGTAAATCCACGTGCATTTAATCCATCTTGAAAATCCACTTGCATGCCCGCTAAGTACAAGCCATGTGCTTTATGCATAAATACGGTGATTCCATCAATTGTGTACTCCTGATCGCCTTCTTTCTTTTGATCGAAACCCAAAACATAATTCATTCCTGCACAACCGCCACCCTCAACACCAAGTCGCAATCCATAATCGTGGCCTAACTCTTGCTGCTGAATAAGTTTTATAATTTCTTTCTTAGCCCCATCCGTTAAAGAAACAGGTGCTGTTAGATCTGCAATTTCTGTACTCATATTTCTTTTTTAAATCTTGTCACAAATATACATGAAATTGCTCACTTTTGTTTTGCATACCATCAATTTGACTAATGGTTAACAATTGAAAAATCATGAATGAAATGACCTTTTTGTCGGACATATTTAAGTTTAGTATTTCCGGTGTATTTATATTTTTTGTTGCTTGGTACTTTATCAAGCCGATGCTCTTGCAAAACCTTAATTTCCAAAGAGTAGAATTGAAAAAATCGGGACTTCAACATACCCTTCCTTTACGGCTTCAGGCTTATGAGCGCTCGGTTTTATTTATTGAAAGGATAAATCCTTCTAATTTACTGGTTCGTTTGCATACACCTGGAATGAGCGCCATTCAAATGCATCAAATAGTTCTTGCAGAGATTCGCTCTGAATATCAACACAATATTTCCCAACAGATTTATGTAAGTGATATAAGCTGGTCGGTAGTAAAAAAAATTAAAGATGAAACTATTGGTATCGTATCAAGTGCTTTAAATGCTTTACCACCTGATGCGAGTGCAATGGACCTCAATAAATCGGTTTTAACGCATTTAGCTGGCTTAGACATTGAAAATCCATATGACATGGCTCTGAGTTTAGTGAAAAGAGATATTCAACATTTATTTTAATTTATGAGTGAGAAAAAAATTAAAACAAGCTCAGGGATTGAGATAAAGGAAGTTTATACCGAGCCCAAAAAATTAGAATTGCCTGGTGAATTTCCTTTTACTCGAGGGATACAAAAGGATATGTATCGGGGTAAAATGTGGACTATGAGGCAGTATGCTGGCTTTTCTACAGCCTATGAATCGAATAAGCGGTACCATTATTTGCTTTCTCAAGGTACTACAGGCCTATCCGTTGCTTTTGATCTTCCTACGCAAATTGGTTACGACTCAGATCATGAAATGTCTGATGGAGAGGTTGGCAAGGTGGGAGTAGCCATTGACTCCCTGAGGGATATGGAAGTGCTTTTTGGTGGAATCGATCTTCAAAAAGTTTCTAGCTCCATGACGATTAATGCGACCGCACCTATTTTACTAGCCATGTATATTTGCCTGGCGAAAAAGCAGGGCGCAGATTTAAAGCAGATTTCAGGAACTATCCAGAATGATATTTTAAAGGAATATGCCGCTCGCGGGACCTATATTTATCCTCCTAAAGCGTCTATGCGACTTATTACAGATGTTTTTGAATATTGTAGTAAGGAACTCCCAAAATGGAATACCATCTCTATTTCTGGTTATCATATCAGAGAGGCAGGTTCGACGGCAGTGCAGGAGCTTGCTTTTACTTTGGCAAATGGGAAGGCATATCTTGAGGCTGCTATTCAAAAGGGTCTTGATATTAACGTGTTTGCTAAGCGACTGTCCTTCTTTTTTAATTGCCATAACAACTTTTTTGAGGAAATTGCCAAGTTTCGTGCGGCCAGAAGAATGTGGGCTCAAATTACAAAAAGCTTAGGCGCAACAGATCTTGGAGCTCAAAAATTACGATTCCATACACAAACGGGTGGATCAACCTTGACAGCTCAGCAGCCACTTAATAATGTGATTAGGGTTACTAATCAAGCCATGGCAGCGGTTTTAGGAGGCACACAATCTTTACATACCAATGGTTTTGATGAGGCCCTTTCATTGCCTACAGAGGCTGCAGCAAAGGTTGCTTTAAGAACTCAGCAGATTATTGCCTTTGAAAGTGGGGTAACTGATACCGTTGATCCACTGGCCGGATCCTTTTTTGTGGAGTCTTTAACTGATGAAATTGAAAAGGCCGCTTGGAGGTACATTGAAATAATTGATGCTAAAGGAGGTTCAGTAGCAGCCATTGAAGAAGGGTACATCCAAAATGAAATTGCAAATTCGGCTTACCAATACCAAAAGGATATAGAAAGTGGCGATGCGATTTTGGTTGGAGTAAATAAGTATGTGGATGAAGTGGGACTTATGCCTGAGGTTTTTCGCGTAGATGATTCTATTCGAAAAGTGCAAATTGACCAGCTAGTGAAACTTAAAGCCGAAAGAGATGGCCTAGCAGTTGAAAAAGCGCTTGATGATCTTCGCAATGCAGTGAAAGAAAACTTAAATACTATGCCTTTTCTTGTTGCAGCTGTAGAGGTTTATGCAACTCTTGGTGAAATTTCGGATACGTTTAGAAAGGAATTTGGTGAATATTAAGTCTACATTGTCCTAAAATTCAAACAGGTAGCATTTCTACTAAATCTGAAGATTATTTCCGTATTGATAATCGTTAATTGCTTGCTTTTAATTTTTACTCATGTTCATTGTTTTCAAATGCCTGTGAAAATCTCAAAAAAACATAGGATGAATTGATAAAATATTTCAAAATAATCTGTGGATAAAATTTGTTTCATTTATTTTTTATTTCAAGGCAATAGTTATGTCAAGCCCTTTTATTGCAGTAAAAATGTTCATAAATTATTGAATTAGTCTTTAAAATGGTCGTGAAACAGCCTTGTTTTTACTTCAAATTATCGAAAATATTACCATTTTTATCGTATTAATTAAATGATCTAAAAGCAAGTTATATTACTGATTATCAGTATATTAAAACTAATTTAAAATTATCCTTTTTAATTCATTTTTTTTTCCGATTATTGAAAGTTCAAAGAGTTATTAACATTTCTTTCTGCACAGCTTGTAAATCAGATTATTAGTAAAATTATATGGAAAAAACTTCTACACATGTATGGAATAATTGTCTTCAAATCATTAAGGATAATATCCCGGCCCAAAGTTTCAAGACTTGGTTCGAGCCAATAAAAGCCTTGAGACTTGAGGGTAATATTTTAACCATACAAGTGCCGAGTTTATTCTTTTATGAGTGGTTGGAAGAACACTATGTTGGCTTACTTCGTAAAACTGTCAAGAAGCAGTTAGGTGAAGAGGGTAGACTTGAATATAATATTGTAGTAGAGAAGTCTTCTACAAGTATTCCTTACACAACCAATATGCCTTCAAATGGTAATGGTGCAGAAGGGAAAAATCAATCTATGCCAATGCCAATTTCCTTGAATAAGGATATTAAAAATCCTTTTATTATTCCGGGCTTGAAAAAATTGCAGGTTGATCCTCAATTGAATCAGAATTATACATTTGAAAATTTTATTGAAGGGGATTGTAATAGACTAGCCCGATCTGCAGGTTATGCGGTTGCTGGCAAGCCTGGTGGTACCTCCTTTAATCCACTAATGATTTATGGTGCTGTTGGTTTAGGAAAAACACACTTGGCTCAGGCTATAGGAAATGAAATTAAACGAACGCTGACTGATAAATTGGTGCTTTATGTTTCTTGTGAGAAATTTACGCAGCAGTTTGTAGACGCGTTAAAGAATAATAATATCAATGATTTTGTGAATTTCTACCAGGCGATGGATGTCTTAATTATGGATGACGTTCATAATTTCGCAGGAAAAGAAAAAACACAGGATATTTTCTTCCATATTTTCAATCATTTACATCAATCAGGTAAACAGTTAATTATTACCTCGGATAAAGCTCCTAAAGATCTTTCTGGATTGGAAGAGCGTCTTTTATCTCGTTTTAAATGGGGTTTGTCTGCAGATCTTCAGATTCCAGATCTTGAAACAAGAATGGCCATCTTAAATAAGAAGATGTATTCTGATGGCATCGAATTACCTTCTGAAGTTATTGAATATGTAGCTCATAACATTGATAATAATGTTCGAGAACTTGAAGGAGCAATGGTTTCATTATTGGCCCAATCTACCCTTAACAAAAAGGAAATTGATCTGAATTTGGCTAAATCAATGCTTAAGAATTTTATCAAGAATTCAAGCAAAGAAATTTCAATGGAATATATTCAGTCGCTTGTTTGTGAATACTTTGAAGTGCCTATTGATATGGTTAAATCCAAGACCAGAAAACGCGAAATCGTTCAAGCACGTCAAATTTCTATGTATTTGGCCAAGCTTCATACCAAAACATCTCTGAAGTCAATCGGTGCTTTCTTTGGTGGCCGCGATCACTCAACAGTGATTTATGCTTGCCAAACTGTAGACGATCTAATTGATACCGACAAGAAATTTAAGGGTTATGTTGCCGATATACAGAAGAAATTGAAAATGAGCTAATTCACTCAAATTAATTGCCTTAAAGCATTATTTTGAATGAATTTATGAAGATTTTTCAATCGTATGCTTCAAATGCTTCTTTTCAGTAATGCTGATGGGCAGAATAACAGTATAAATTTTGCTGCTCAGTAAAAAATATTCTAGCTCGTTTGGTACTATCTTCTAGAGCCTTGACCAAAGTTTTCAACAAATAATGGGCAATCTTTTGGGCAAGTAATTTCAATTCGAATACTCACATCTAATTTTCCTTACGGTATCTAACTATTAATTCTTTTATTCAGGTATAAAAAATTAATAGTTAATTTGATATATACTAATATTGCTCAATATGTACTGGGATAAAGAGTACCTTCGATTGAACGTTAATTTGCTGAATTACTAAGTTCTGTACATTTAATCTGTTTAAATTATCAAGTTATATAATATGAAAAAACAATACCTCTTAATTTTTGGCTTATTACTGAGTACTTGGGCAAATGCACAAACATCAACTTTAGACAAAGAAGCGATAAAAAAGGTCGTTAATACTGTTTTTGAAGGAATGAGAACATCTGATTCAGCCATGGTTAAATCAGTATTCGCACCTAATGCTGTTCTGCAAACTATTCGTCCGGCAAAAGATGGAGCATCGGCTACGGTTAGTGGTGATCGGATGGAACCTTGGCTTAAGGCCATTGCTCAACCTAAAACTGCAGATCAGGTATGGAATGAAGTGATGGATTTCGATCAGATTTTAATCGATGGAAACCTAGCTCAGGTTTGGGGTAAATACAAATTCAATATCGGAAATAAGTTCTCGCATTGTGGAACAGACAATTTAACCTTGGTAAAATATGCCGATGGTTGGAAGATTGTTTATTTAATTGATACTTCAAGGACGGAAGGGTGTCAATAATTAAATTCT
>JBIHZP010000072.1:0-6217 GCA_044231315.1 Daejeonella sp.
TTATGACCCGCGATGACCGTATGGTTGAGCGTAAGAAACCAGGTCGTAAGAAAGCCCGTAAGAAATTTCAATTTAGTAAACGTTAATCTCAGGAGGATCAGACAATGGCAAGAACAACATATCAAGACTTATTGGATGCAGGTGTACACTTTGGTCACCTTACCCGTAAATGGGATCCGAAAATGGCACCGTACATTTTCATGGAACGTAATGGAATCCACATTATAGATTTAAATAAAACTTTAACAAAATTAGAAGAAGCTGCTGCTGCGATTAAACAAATCGTAAAATCAGGACGCAAGATCTTATTTGTTTCTACAAAGAAACAAGCGAAAGATATTGTTGCTGAGCAAGCTCGTTCTGTAAACATGCCTTACGTAACCGAGCGTTGGTTAGGTGGTATGTTAACTAACTTTGCTACCGTTCGTAAATCAATCAAAAAGATGTCAAACATCGATAAGATGACTAAAGACGGAACTTTTGATGTATTATCAAAGAAAGAAAAATTAATGATTCAGCGTGAGCGTATCAAATTAGAAGCCCTTCTTGGAGGTATTGCTGATTTAAATCGTTTACCAGCTGCATTATTCATTATTGACGTAAAGAAAGAACATATCTCTGTTGCTGAGGCGATGAAATTAAACATCCCTACTTTTGCAATGGTAGATACTAACTCTGATCCGTCAAACATCGACTTCCCTATCCCGGCAAATGATGATGCTACGAAATCAATCACATTGATTACTGATGTAATCATGAAGGCTATCCATGAAGGATTAGACGAGCGTAAGCGTGAGAAGGATGAAGAAGCTGATAAGGAAGCTGCAGTTGCAAAAGCAAAAGCGGATACTGAAGGCGAAGCAAAAGACGAAACAGCTACTCCAGGAAAACGTACCCGTAAGGCTACAGGATCTGAAGGTGTTGCAGTTGTTGAGGCTGAAGCAAAAAGCGAAGAATAAGCTTTGCGGAGGATATCCGCATTAAGAAGCTAACTATTCTGCACTGAATCGGATATATTCCGTACAAAAAATCGAAATAATTTTAATACTATTCCCTTAGATCCCCGCCCTAGGCGGGGATTCAAAGGATTAAAAGGAAAATAACATGTCTACAGTACAAATTACTGCCGCAGATGTAAATAAATTACGCCAGCAGACCGGAGCAGGTATGATGGATTGCAAAAAAGCATTGACCGAAGCTAATGGTGATTTTGAAGCGGCTATTGACAACCTACGTAAAAAAGGTGCAAAAGTTGCTGCAAGTCGTCAGGATCGTGAGTCGAACGAAGGTGTAGTGATCGCAAAAACAACCGCTGACGGAAAACGTGGTGTGGTTATTGAATTTAATTGTGAAACCGACTTCGTAGCAAAAAACGCTGATTTCGTAGCATTTGCAAACAGCATTGCTGATTTGGCAATTGAGAAAAATCCTGCTTCACTAGAAGAACTAGTGGCACTTGATCTTAATGGCGAAAAATTAGCTGATACCATCATTTCACAAATTGGTAAAATTGGTGAGAAGGTTGGTGTTTCTAAATTCGAGTCGGTAAGTGGTGATAAAGTGATTGCTTACATCCACGGAAACTACCGCCTAGGTGTTTTAGTAGCATTAAACTCTAACCCATCAAATGCTGATGAAGTTGGTAAAGATGTTGCTATGCAGATCGCTGCAATGAATCCTGTTGCTATCGATAAAGGTGATGTTGATTCAAAAACTATCGAGAGAGAACTTGAAATTGCTAAAGATGTGATCCGTGCTGAAGGTAAGCCTGAAGAAATGGTTGAAAAAATCGCTGCAGGAAAGCTTAACAAATTTTACAAAGATTCCACTTTACTAAATCAAGAGTTTGTGAAAGACTCTTCTAAAACTGTCGCACAGTTTTTAAATGATGTAGAAAAAGGCCTCACCGTTACCGCATTCAAGCGGGTTCAGTTAGGAGCTTAATATTTTAAATCCTCTCCAAAACGGAGAGGATTTTTTTTGTCTGAAAATTTTGAATCATAGCCTAAGAAGATTAAAATAAGTCTTAAAGCACTAATAAATGACTATTTTTATCGTTAAAGGCTGCATCTGACAATTAAAAATAATAATAAAAGGTTGAAAACTGCACTGATAAACGCCACGATATATACTGGCGAAGAAAAATTAGAGAATAAAGTAATCCTCCTACAGGATGGACTGATATTATCTATTTGTAATCAGTCGGAGATAGCATCAGACTTTCAAATTCACGACCTCAAAGACTTATTCCTTGCTCCAGGCTTAATTGATCTGCAGATTTATGGTAGCGGAGGCAAATTATTTAGCTCTTTTCCAGATGAAGAAGGTTTAAAGCAAATGGAAGATGATTTACTTTCACAAGGCACCATTGGATTTTTTGCCACTATAGCTACCAATGATGATGAGGTAGTGATAAAAGCCATTGAGGCTGCAAAGGCTTATCGTAAGAAGGCAAAAGGAACATTTTGGGGATTACACCTCGAGGGTCCCTATCTCAACGCATTAAGAAAAGGCGCTCATCCACAAAAATATATTAAAAAGGGAACTTTATCAGAAGTGCGGAAGTGGGTAGAATATGCGGATGGGGAAATAAAAATGATTACCATTGCCCCAGAGCTTCAAGACCGAGAGTTGATGGATTACCTTGATTCACAAGGTATTATAATCTCTGCAGGGCATACCAATGCAACTTATGATGAAGCACTAACCTTTTTAAATAATCCAGTGCATGCTGCAACTCACCTTTACAATGCCATGCCACCCATTCATCATAGAGAGCCTGGAATCATTCCAGCAATTTTTAAGATAAGACCATATGCAAGCATTGTGGCTGATGGGGTACATGTAAGCTTCCCAATGATTGAACTAGCAAAACGGGAACTGGGTGATAAATTATTTTTAATTACAGATGCTGTAACAACAAGTAAGCAGGGTGCATATCAACATGTATTTACTGGCGATCGCTATACGATGCCTGATGGAACTTTGTCGGGATCATGCCTAAGCATGTTAAAAGCAGTCGAGAATTGCGTAAAAAAGGTTAACATCCCAATAGATGAGGCTTTAAGAATGGGATCAACCTATCCCGCACAGCTAATAAAGGATAATAAACGGGGATTTTTAAAGCCGGGCTATTCTGCCGACATTCTAGTATTTGATAAAAATTTACAGTTCCAAAAGACCTACTTTTCAGGTATATTAGATAAAACAATTCAATAAATAATAAATAAGATGAAGTTCAAACGTATCCTTCTAAAATTAAGTGGCGAAGCATTAATGGGCGAAAAGCAATATGGTATTGATATTGACCGCGTTGCCCAGTATGCAAAAGACATTCAAGCTGTACATGCAAGAGGAATCGAAATTGCATTGGTAATTGGCGGTGGAAATATCTATCGCGGATTAAGTGCAGAGAAAGCGGGTATGGATCGAGTGCAGGCCGATTATATGGGAATGCTCGCAACCGTCATCAATAGCATGGCTTTACAGGATGCATTAGAAAAAACTGGCGTAAAAACACGCTTGTTAACTGCCATTAAAATGGAGCAGATCTGTGAACCATTTATACGTAGAAGAGCCGTTAGACACCTTGAAAAAGGAAGGATAGTCATCTTCGGAGCAGGAACTGGTAATCCATATTTTACAACCGATACTGCCGCATCTTTAAGAGCTGTCGAAATCAATGCAGATGTAGTAATGAAGGGAACACGCGTGGATGGTATCTATACTGCCGACCCACTTAAGGATACAAACGCGACCCGTTACGATGAAATTACCTTCGATGAGGTTTATAAGAAGAATCTCAATGTAATGGATATGACTGCATTTACACTTTGTCAAGAAAACAAACTCCCAATCATTGTATTCGATATGAATAAACCAGGGAATTTTATGCGTTTAGCTGAAGGGGAACCAATTGGTACATTAGTTAGAGGCTAAAAACAGATTGAATGATCCTTAAATACCTGAGATAACAGGAATTTAATTAATTTTGTAAATCGAACAGAAATATTATGAACGAGCTTATAAAGAAACAATTAGATGATGCGAAAGCTCAAATGGAAAAAGCCATTGAGTTTTGTGATAATGAATTGGTAAAAATACGTGCTGGCAAGGCAATGCCAACTATGCTAGATGGCATTTATGTAGATTATTATGGTACGCCAACCGCTTTGACTCAAATTGGAACTGTAAATACACCTGATGCACGCACACTTGTTGTACAACCTTGGGAAAAAACAATGCTTATTCCTATCGAAAGAGCAATTATGGAGGCAAACATCGGACTCAATCCACAAAATGACGGCATAGTAATCCGCTTGAATGTTCCACCTCTTACCGAAGAACGTCGTAAAGATTTAGTAAAAAAGGTAAAGGAAGAAGCTGAAAAAGGAAGAATTGCAGTACGTAACATCCGTAAAGATGCCAATGAAAAAATAAAGCGTTCAAAGTCTGAAGGCGTTTCTGACGATGAGATCAAAACTGGTGAAGGTGAAGTACAAAAATTAACAGATAGCTGCATTGTCCGAATTGACCGCCTAATGGAGGCCAAAGAGAAAGATGTAATGACTGTCTGATCTTGATATAATAAAAATGGAAAGGGAATAGGAATTTAACTTGTTCCCTTTCTTTTTTACTGAGAAAATCAAAATATGAAACTATTATTAGACTATTTAAAGAATTATAAAAGCCTGATCTTCCTAGCACTTCTTCTTGCTGCAGTAAATCAGATTTTCTCTCTTCTTGATCCATGGATTTTCCGAAAAATTATCGATACCTACGTAACCAGATATCAAGAATATACAACCGAAGAGTTTTTTAAAGGCGCAGGTTTATTGATTCTAGCTGCAATGGGTGTAGCAATGGTCTCAAGAATTGCTAAAAACTTCCAAGACTACTACGTAAATGTGATCACACAACGCCTGGGAGCCAAAATCTATTCAGATGGATTAGCACATTCCCTTGAGTTACCTTATTCGGTATTTGAAGATCAACGCAGTGGCGAAACTTTGGGGATTCTACAAAAAGTTAGAACCGACAGTGAAAAACTCATTACAGCACTCATAAATATTGTTTTTACCTCTTTAGTTGGAGTAACTTTCGTATTTATATATGCCATCAACATACATTGGTCAATAGCGGTTGTCTATATTTCCGTCATCCCAATTCTAGGAATTATAAGCTCTGTTCTGAGTAAAAAAATAAAAGTAGTACAAAAAGCCATTGTATCTGAAACTACAGCGCTTGCAGGCTCCACTACCGAATCATTAAGAAATATAGAATTAGTAAAAAGTCTGGGGCTTTCCGGTCAGGAAATTAAACGCCTAAACAATACAACTAATAAAATATTAAAACTCGAGCTCAAAAAGGTAAAATATGTGCGAAGCCTAAGTTTTATCCAAGGCACACTAGTCAACTTACTGCGAAACATGATTTTGCTCTTAATGCTTTATCTAATTTTTGCCGGGAGAATTAGTGTGGGAGAGTTTTTCTCACTCTTTATCTACTCATTCTTCATTTTTGGACCACTCCAAGAGCTAGGAAATATTATTAATATTTATCGCGAGACTGAGGTATCATTGGAAAATTTTAAGGCTATTTTAAGTACTCCAAAAGAGAAAAAACCTGAAAATCCTATTGCTCTAGGCCGTGTAAACAGTCTTAAATTTAATGAAGTAAGTTTTAAGCATCAATCTTCCAACCGAAATGCACTTGAACATATTTCCTTTGAAACCAAACAGGGAGAAACAATCGCGTTCGTAGGTCCGTCGGGATCTGGAAAAACTACATTAGTCAAATTACTTGTCGGCTTATACCACCCAGAAAGTGGTCAAGTTTTGTACAATGACATTCCATCCAAGCAAATTGATTTGGATGAACTGCGTGAAAAAATCAGTTTCGTAACACAGGATACCCAATTATTTTCGGGCAGTATTCGCGAGAATCTCCTTTTTGTTCGCCCGGATGCAAGCGATGAAGAATGTATGCAAGTTTTACAAAGAGCTGCCTGCCAGAATCTTCTTTCACGCGCAGATAAGGGACTAGATACCATTATAGGCGAAGGCGGTGTAAAGGTATCTGGTGGCGAGAAACAACGTCTTTCCATAGCAAGGGCATTACTTCGCGAACCTAATATTCTGGTTTTTGATGAGGCTACTTCATCCCTAGATTCATTAACAGAAGAGGAAATTACCGAAACCATTCGTAATGTATCTGA
>JBIHZP010000201.1:0-3402 GCA_044231315.1 Daejeonella sp.
CGTGTATTTAAGTCCTCGGTATAACCACTTTCTGTCACATAGTTTGGAACAATGGTATTTTTATTGCTTTCTGGACGTTTCATTAAGCGGAATGCGATGTATTTTTCATCCGGACTCATTTTCACGCTTAATAAGCTGCTGCGATCATCTAAATAGAATTCTTTAGGCTCTTTTACAGCATTTGCTTTGCTTTTTGCTAGCCTATCCTCGCGTTCTTCTTTTTTCTTTTGGATGATATCGAATTCATTAATCTGATCTTGTCTTAACCATTGATCTTGTTTGCTTAGGGCACCTTCAGGGCGTTTTTTGGTCCGAGTAAAATTACTCAACTGCACCATTGCACCTCCATTTAAGGTTATGCTGTACAAGTTATCACCGCGCTGGAAAAACACTTTAGACTCGTCGTTTGAGAAAACCGGACTACTTTCCCTGTCTAGTGTGCTGGTGATTGCATTTTCTTTGCCAGTGCTTACATTCCCAATAAAAATATCGCCATTGCGCTCAAAAAGAAGTTTTGATCGGTCTTTCGAATAAGTTAACGATCCTTTATTTAGCGCTTTCTTTTGCTCTAAAGATGTTTGTTGCGGTTTACGATTATCTAATGAAATTTGATAAAGTGGGTCTTCCTTAGCCTGATCTGGATTCCAGTTGAAATAAACTGTACGGCTGTTATTGTCCCATTGAACATTTGTAGGAGATACGCCCATCCATTTCGGGTCGCGCATGATTTTTTCTACATTAAGCGCACCCAGTTCTTGAGCCTGAGTCGAAAAATATCCTGAAATTAAAAGAAAAATTAATAATCTTTTCATGGTTTAGTGCTAATTTTTTAGTTTTCTAGATTAAATTCTGCCTTGAATCTTAGTATATTATTACGTTCAAGAATGTAGTAAAATTTCTTTTTATCGGGACTAAAACTCATGGTCCAGCGGTTTGTTGAGGCAGCAGGGATCAGTTTTGAAGTAAATGCATCTGCAGGAAAATACTGAGCTAATGCAGTGCTGATTTTCAGGTCTGAATCTCCACCATAATTGGTAATGCTGTCCGGACTCCCATCATCGTGGCGATGATCATGTTTGAGCTGAACGCCATTTTTGGTCTTCGTAAGCACCCAGGTGCGTGATTTGTTTTCACCTACTTGAAAAGGCATCCGCAAAACGGATTTTTTGGCTTGCTTGACCGTAAACTTTAGCTCTTTGCCCCAAAAGTCGTTTACATTGGTGGTATCGGGCATGTAAATGGCTTTACCGTAGAAAGTTTTACCTTCTAATGCCTCCAAGTTATTGAAAAATACCTGATCCGTTTGTGCAAATAATAAATTGCTTGCAAATAGTAAACTACAGGTGATGCTTAAAAATTTCATATCGATTAGTTATTTGATTTAGTGGCTATTCCGCCCTTTTTGCTATCAACTTTTACGGTATATTTTCCGGCATTTTGTACAATCCAGCGGACAGTTACAGTACTATTTCCTGGAATATTAGCTACTTTAATATTTGCAGCATCATTTTTTTGCTCCTTGGCAATATTTAAATCTCTGTTTTGAACAATCATTCCAGCAATTACCTTTGCACCTTCGATGCTAACCATATCGGGAATTTCAATTTTGTATTTTAAATCCTGGCTCGAATGGGTTGGCATCATTCGTTTATTGGCGATTACCGCCGTAATTTCTTTTAGGCCTCCACCAAGATCTTTCTCTGAAACCTCCTCCACAGAAAGTTTTGGAGTATGGTAAGCATGGTATAAAGTGAAGGACATGTTGCGATGGGCATCACTTTCTAAGAGAAATCCGGGGTGTAAGCGACCAAAAGATTTCTTAAATCCTCCAATTTCAATGTCGCCATATTGTGGATGTTTAAATGGCTTCCAATCTACAAAGGCATCATTAAAAAGTAAATTGCGGTCGAATGAATACTGTGAGGCTTGTCCATTTGAGCCTTCAGATTTATTGTACATCAAGTAATTTGTCCATAGCTCATTCGAGAAAGTATAAATACCTCTACCTCCATAAAACCAATCGAGCTCACCCCCAAATACAGAATACAAATCTTTATAAACCACCAAATATTTATAGCCGGGAATAAGTTCTTCACCCTTTTTTCCTAGGGCGTCATAAACCTGAACATCTTGAGCATTATAGGTATCAAGATCTTCAAGTGCACCTGGTCCGCGTAAAATCATGCCCCCATTATTATGGTATGATTGCCCTGCCGCAATATTTGGATGCTTCATAACGAAGTCAGCAATGGTTCGATTTTCAGGTAATGAAAAAGGATATTTATAGGCGCCACTTTGAATATAATTTGGTTGCCAGTTCCATGCCCAATCGCGGTTAGGATCATAAAAACCTTCTCCATCTTCATTTACATCGCCATCGCCATCATTATCAATGCCTTCATAACCTAATAATTCATAATCTCCTTGCTGGTCAACACCTACGCTGACCATCCTTCTAGGATCATCTTGATCGATTTTAAGACGTCCATTCGGGTTTTTTCTGCGCATGAAAACAATATGTCCATCACCATCTAAATCATCAAAGCCATCTTCATTTGTTGCACCATCTCGGTCATTATCAACCGGAATCATGCCTGATCGTGGTGAATTGGCATTATTTGCAGCATGGAAAAAATTATCGCGTGCATCCGGATTGATTGTTGGAGCGATATAAAAAGTCTTATCTGCCAATAGCTCTTGAATGTGTTTGGTATCAGCAAAAGACTCGGCAAGGTACCAGGCAGTATACAATGCAAATTCACTCCCTTGAATTTCATTGGAGTGAATATTGCCATCAATATACATGGCCGGTTTTAGGGAAGAATTGCCTTTTTTAAAGTCGGAAATAGTCATTACCCACATCTCTTTCCCTAAATAGGATTTTCCCATCGATTCTAATTTTACTAGGTCTGGGTGGGCTTTGGCTAATTTCTTGCAAACCTCTGTAATGGCAGCATAATCATAATAACGGTTCCAACTCATGGGAACTTTAGGGTTCGCGGGACTGCCAGATGCTTTTAAAATCTGCTCCGGTTGCTGTGCAAACAGGGAAATGGTCATTGCCATTGCAGGAAGCGTAAGAAATATTTTTTTTATGTTAAGTTTCATATTCTCTCTTAATTGGAGGTGAAAAATCAATAAATATTAAAGGGATAATTCAATGGTTTTTGAACCACTTGTCGGACTGCCAGCATCGATGCTTAATTTCCCTGAACCCTTTATCAACCAGCTTAGGGTTCTGTTTCCTTGACCCTCAATGGCATCTAAAACTTGATTTTTACGGCCGCTGATAATCTTTTGGTTTACTGTATGGTTTAGTTTCACACTGATTTTTTTCACCCAATAGCTGCGCTCGCCTACTTTGGTTTGCGTGGCCATCAAGCCATTATTAATGATGGTGGC
>JBIHZP010000286.1:0-2692 GCA_044231315.1 Daejeonella sp.
AGCGCCCTATTCTCATTTTCTGATACCATGTGCTCTCCTGAACCGGGAATGAAATTTGGATAGGCATAGCTCATGTTTTTATTAAAATGAACACCACCTTCACCATCTTCATTAAACTCACCGTCTTTGTCAGTATCTATACCTTCCGAAAAAACAAGGTATTTACCAATTTCGCCCTTGCTTGCGTCGGCAAGAATCATGGAGCGTGGGTCCTCAGGATTTAATCTATATTTTCCTGTGGGATCTTCTACTCGTATCCAGCTAATTTTTCCGTCTTTATTAAGATCTTCGAAAGGATCTTCATTTATTTTACCATCGCGATCGTCATCGGTAGGGCGGGCATTGGCACTGCGAGCATAGCGAAGGGCTGAGAAATATTGCTCAGTGGCATCGGGACTCATATTGGGGAAAACATAAAAGGTATTTTTTGTTAAAATAGCTTTTACACTGTCTTGAGAGGAGGCATTTAATAGCTTTTCTGCAAATCCAAGAGCCAGCTCTGTTCCAAGAAGATGTGACCCTTCAACGCCACCAAATATGGCAATAGCCGGTTTTTGTTCGCTTTGGCCAGTACCAATAGAGAGCATCCATATATCTTTTCCGCCATAAGTTTTGGTTAAAGATTTTACTTTTACCAGTCCGGGGTAGGATTTAGAAAGTGCATTTACCCTTTGGGATACCTGCGCATAATTACTATAATCCTGTGCATTCGTTTCTCCATAAAAGAGAAATAGACCCATCATCAAAGTGACGGTTTTAGAAAATTTATTCATGAAGTTAATCGCTTGTTTTCAGTTGATTAAATTACAGAAATAAATTTATTTAAAATGATCTATTCTAAATACACCAAATTGTGGGCCTATCTATTTTTCAGAAACTTCATATAATTGGTTGAAAAGCAGCTTAAATGTACCATGGGTTTGGGCTCTAAATGTAATTTCCGGTCCGAAAGCGTAAAGCTTCCCTTTCCCAACCTTGGCTTCAAAAGCAGTAATTCCATCCCTCAAATAAGCTTGACCCCAAGCCCAACCAGAGCGCAAGGGTGTGGCACTTGAAAACCATAAAATAGGTTTGATATCTCCTTTTAATAAGTCGGCGGTAGCAATTTTAAACACGGGACTATTATTGAAATAAACATCTGCTTTTTTCTGCATACCCCATGTTGACGTCAAGGAATTATCGACACTAACACTTAAAACACTGCCTGGAACATAGTATTTTTCAGCTGCTAATCTATTTTCCTGTCCATCTTTACCCATCTCTACTAGTGCATTTCGAAGAGGTAAGCCTAAGTGATAAGCCAAATTTGTGCTGCTACCGATGCTTATAACTTTTCCACCTTGCTCCATAAACTTTTTGATTTCTGGTATTGATTTTTCCTGACTAATGCTTCCTAATTGAGCTCTAAATTCAGCTGGAATTGTTTCTGGCTTAGGCTCATTGCTTCTATTGCTTGTGTTTCGAGTTGAAACAGGAGGAATAGCGCCTGATACAAAAATAATCACATCGTATTTCGAGTTTAAATTGCCCGCATCAATATCCTGAGGATAAATTAATTTGGCATCAAAGTGATACTGCTCCATCAAGAAACGCACCCAACCAGAGGCCATTGAGCCGCCATAAGTATCCCACAAAGCAATTCTTAGCTCGGAAATCTTGCTTATGCTTGAAGGAACTTCTGATGTACTTCTAAGTTCTAATCCCGAATTAGAAACCAATCCTTGAAGTATTTTCTGAACTTTTGCATTAGAAGGAATGAAAAAATCGCCCTGGTCAGCACCTGAACGGATTCTAAATGCATTTTCTTTTGATTTTAACAGCTCATTAACGGCTATAAAAGCATTATTTGATTCCGCATTTATTAAATATCCCTTTGCTAAAGCAACAGGTTTTTCTTCAACTTTTTGAAGTTCACCATAGGGAATACGTTGAAAAGGGCCGTTAAAATCATCCTGAAGGCGATCGAATTCGACATTCATTAAATAGGCCAATGTCCACCCTGCTGCATCGTATGGCGCAATTGGCGGCCCCCCTTCGTATTGAAAGTCGTTGGGATGGTCTTGTGGTTCAAACATATCCAAAACGTGAGGCCTGAAAGCCTGATTCGTTTTCACAATAAAGGAACCCTTTAAATACTTTTTATCGTTGATAATAAAATCTTCATTGGCTTTATGGATAAGAATCCCGGAACGTATTAAGGCATTTACAAATTTTATTGCCGTTGGAAAGTCTGCTTGTCCTGCAGGAATGATATAGCCCCTAGCGTCTCTATTTGCAGAATCCTTCATTACCTGATCAAAGTATTTTGTTGGAATTGTATTCCTTCCAGAGGTTCTAGATCCACCTAAATCTTTTTGATGTGCATCTTTAATGGCCTCAACCTTATTTGGCGATAGTCCCCAAGTATCTTTATTCCCCTTTTCAACTGAATTTTTACCCATCAAATAAATATTATAGAGCAATTCATCGCGATGTCTTTGCGCGTAGTTCAATACTGCATAATTCATGGATATGGAGTAATCTATGGATTGTCTGAAATGCCATTTTTGCGGTGTTACAGGAAAAGTTGTTCCTGCATTAGGAATTAATCTATTTGGCACCAAACTAATTTCAGATGGCGTTGGTCCGCCAATGGTTTCGGTTAATAATCCGACCATGTTATGAAAATAAGTGATTGTTCTTAATCCCCCAT
>JBIHZP010000073.1:0-6190 GCA_044231315.1 Daejeonella sp.
TTGTTGCGCCAGATTTCGATATTCTATATGATTCTCCTTTTGAAATTGGCACCCAGGATATTTTTGAATTTGATGCAGCGGGTGTTAAACATGAGGTAGCCATGTATGGTGGGGGCAATTATGATCCTGAAATATTAAAGCGTGATATGGCTAAAATTATCGTGGAGCAGACTAAAACTTTTGGGGTAAACCCGAATAAAAGGTATGTTTTTATTGTTCATAATTTTAATTCTGGTGGCGGGGGACTAGAGCATTTAAATTCGACGGTTTTAGGTGCAAGTCGTAATTCTTATGACACGGAAGCGGGACGATTAAGATTCTTGAGTCTTGTTTCGCATGAGTATTTTCACTTGTGGAATGTGAAACGTATGCGTCCAATTGCTTTAGGGCCATTTAATTATGAGGCTGAAAATTACACTACTAATTTGTGGATAGCTGAAGGGTTCACAGCCTATTATCAGGATATCTATACAAAAAGAGCCGGGTTATCAAGTCCGGAGCGCTATGTTGCCAATCTGGCTAATTTGATAGGCCAGGTAGAAAACCAACCGGGTAACCGTGTGGATCCTGTAAGTCAGGCAAGTTTTGATTCTTGGATTAAACAATATCGTCCGAATGAAAATTCTGCCAATTCTACTATTTCTTACTATAGCAAGGGGGCTTTGATTGCGCTAATTATGGATTTGGAGATCATCCATTCTTCAGGAGGCAAATCTGGTCTTGATGAAGTAATGAAAGCGATGTATGAAGAATATTATGTAAAGAAATCTAGAGGCTATACCGATGCAGAATTTAAGGCGATGGTAGAGAAGATTGCTGGTAAATCTTTTGATGATGTTTACTCCAATTATATTAACGGCGTAAAAACTATTGACTACAATAAGTATTTAAATTATGCTGGCTTGTCTCTAGTTGATGATGCTTCAGCAGTAAATGAGGCATATTTGGGAGCCAATACAAGTCTTCGCGACGGGAAAATAATCCTTACCAGCGTTGTGCGTGACAGTCCCGCGTGGATATCAGGCCTAAACGTAAACGACGAAATTCTTGCAATGGATGATCAGCGTATTAATAATGTTTCAGATCCTCGCATGTCTGAAGTGAACAAATTTATCAGCACGAAGCAGGTTGGTGATAAAATAAAGGTTCTCATTAATCGTGATAGTGAATTAATGACCATCGACGTGACTCTTCTAAGAAACCCGAACCATAAGTTTAGAATGGTGAACATTGAACAAGCGAGTCCGGCACAAATGGCCGTAAAAAAGCGATGGCTAATGCTAAAATTTTAAACAAAAAAGCAGCCTTAAGGCTGCTTTTTTGTTTAAAATGTAAACCGAATAGACAATCCTAGATCATTAGAGCGTAAGTCTGAATTGGGTGAAATTTCTAATCTTGGTCGCCAGTCCATTCCAAAATTGATTGGTGCACCTTCAATTTTGTAATCTAGGCCTATAACTCCATCGGCACTAAAAAATAAATCACCATCAAAATTTTTCCTTTTGAAGGATCCTATACTTCCACCTCCTCCATAAAACCATAATAGACCGGGTGCCCCCTCAATAGGATTATGAACTTCATAAAGTGCGGTGAAGAAAAATCGATTGAAGTCGTCATTATTTCTAAACGATAAGTTTAGATCAAGTGCCTTATTTGAATTTAAAAAGGTTTTGTAATTTATACCATTATATGGTCCCAATCGAACACCAATAGCATTTTCATAGGTTTGTGCCTGTACATTGGTGTTTGCTAGCATGAAAAATGCAAGCGTAAAGCTAAGTAAAAGTAGTTTTTTCATAATTTATTTCTTTATCCCCCGGGTCATTCAAATACAATGCCAACAAGCATTCGGGTTATTTTTTTTTTGGGGAATTTAAAAGCGGATAAATCAAATCCTTTATCATCTCAAAAACATTATTAAAATAATTCCTATTGACAGTACTCATATTTTTAGCTATTTTGCTAAATTAACCGATAAAATCATTGTTCTTATGGCACAAATAACACGCGTTTTTGATCTTCTACAGCTCTCACTTGAAAAGTTTCAGAAGGATGATATGGTGGCGGCTAAGCAGGACGGGCTTTGGGTTAAATACTCAACTGAAAAATTTGTTGGCTTGGTAAACGGATTAAGTTGCGGATTGATTGCCAGTGGGATTAAAAAGGATGATAAAGTGGCCATCATGTCGCCAAATAGACCTGAGTGGAATATTTGCGATTTTGGTATCATGCAGATTGGCGCAACGCAGGTGCCGATGTACCCAACATTGGCCGAGAATGATATAAAATTCATTCTTAAAGATGCCGATGTTAAAATTGTATTCGTTTCCGATAAAATATTATTTGATAAGTTAGATAAGGTTCGAGCAAAAGACTCCCTTACATTCGATATTTATAGTTTTGATAAATTGGAAGGGGTTCCACATTGGATGGAATTAGCTGAGCTGGCCGAACGTTCAGCACCGATAGATTTACAAGTCTATCGCGATCGAATCACTCCGGATGACTTACTTACCTTAATTTATACCTCTGGTACTACCGGAACGCCCAAGGGAGTGATGCTAACGCATGATAATCTGGTAAGTAATTGCATTGCCTCCTCCGTGATGTATCCTAAAAATTTCGCAAAAGCTTTGAGCTTTCTGCCTCTTTCCCACATCTTTGAACGCATGGTTTTTTACATGTATTTCTATTTGGGAATTTCAATTTACTATGCTCAAAGCATGGATACCATTGCTGCTGATCTGATAGAAGTGAAGCCACATGGTTTTACCACTGTTCCGCGTTTACTTGAGAAGGTGTACGACCGTATTGTGGCTAAAGGGGCAGAATTAACTGGCATAAAAAAGCAATTATTCTTCTGGGCGCTCAATTTGGGACTCCGATATGAGCTGGAGGGAAAAAATGGCTTTTTTTATGAATTACAACTTAAAATTGCCAATAAAATTATTTTTCCGAAATGGCGTGAAGCTTTAGGTGGGAATATTATGGCATTGGTTTCTGGTGGCGCTGCTTTGCAGCCTCGGCTAGCTCGTGTGTTTTGGGCAGCTAAAATGCCAGTCCTTGAAGGCTACGGCTTAACAGAAACATCGCCAGTAATTGCAGTAAATGGTCTTGACCCTGGCGCAGCGAAATTTACAACAGTAGGTAAAGTAATTAAGGATGTAGAGGTGAAAATTGCTGAAGATGGAGAGATTTTATGCAAAGGACCTAATGTGATGAGGGGCTATTATAACCGTCCCGACCTAAGCGATGAGGTAATTGATCAGGATGGGTTCTTCCATACCGGAGATATTGGTGAGTTTGTGGATGGCCTTTACCTCCGTATTACTGATCGGAAAAAGGAGATTTTTAAAACAGCGGGTGGGAAGTATATTGCTCCTCAAGTGCTTGAAAATAAGTTCAAGGAATCTCCATATATCGAGCAAGTGATTGTGATAGGTGAGAATGAGCGCTTCCCTGCAGCTTTAGTTTTGCCCTCATTCCCTGCATTATCCGCATGGTGCACAAGGTCCGGCATTCCTTATACCACCAACGAAGAAATGATTAAAGACCAGCGAGTTATCGATAAAATACAATCCGTAATTGATCATTTTAATCAGGATTTCGGGAATTGGGAAATGGTGAAAAAGTTTGAATTGCTACACAGTGAATGGAGTATCGATGAAGGGGAGCTAACACCGAAGCTAAGCCTAAAAAGAAAAGTTATTTTACAGAAATATAAGGCTCAGGTTGAGAAAATTTATAATAATGGATAAGAAAATCAAAATTGTATCAAATTTATTGATTCTGTGCAGCGTCGGACTGTTTTTAACTGCTTGTGTTGGCGGACAAACGGGGCGGAATAACAGTGGCCAATATAAAAACGGAATGGTGGTTTCTGCTCATCCGGAGGCGTCTAAAGTAGGTCTTGATATTCTTAAAAAAGGTGGAAATGCAATTGATGCGGCAGTTGCTGTGCAGTTTGCATTGGCGGTCGTTTATCCAGATGCCGGAAATATTGGTGGCGGTGGTTTTCTCGTTTATCGCTCGGCAAAAGGGGAGATAGCCACGCTTGATTTCAGGGAAAAAGCTCCAGGCAAAGCTACTCGCGACATGTATCTCGACGCTGCAGGAAATGCCATCACAGAGAAAAGCATTTTTGGTCACCTGGCAGCAGGTGTTCCCGGTAGTGTAGATGGGATGGTAAAGGCCCATGCTAAATTCGGAAAACTCAGCTGGGCAGAAGTGGTACAACCTGCTCTAAATCTTGCTCAAAACGGCTTCTATATTACTGAAAGTCAGGCGCAGGAGTTTGCTGCCATGCAAAAATCAATCAAGAAGTATAACCCTGGGAAAAGCTATTTTATAAATGATAAATGGATCAAAGGGGATTTATGGGCGCAAAAGGATCTCGCTAAAACCCTGCAATTGATTCGCGATAAAGGTCGCGATGGCTTCTATTCCGGTGAAGTGGCCGATCTCATTGTTGCAGAAATGCAAAAGGGTGGTGGTTTAATCACCAAGGAGGATCTTAACAATTATCAAGCTCAGTGGCGTGATCCTCTTGTAGGGAATTACAAGGATTATAAGATAATAACTATGCCCCCTCCCTCAAGTGGAGGAATTGCATTATTGCAATTGCTGAATTCTGTGGAAGGCTATCCCTTAAAACGATTTGGTTTTAATTCAGATTCAACCATTCAGCTTTTAGTTGAAGCAGAAAGACGAGTTTATGCAGATAGAGCCACACATCTGGGGGATCCTGATTTTTATAAAGTGCCGCAAAAGCATTTAATTAATCCCAGCTATTCCACACAGCGGATGAGTAATTTTGATTGGAATAAAGCCACTTTAAGTTCTGATATCAAAGCAGGTGAAGCTCCTGTTGAAAGCGAGGAAACTACGCACTTTTCTATTGTCGACCGACAAGGGAATGCTGTTGCTGTAACTACAACGCTCAATGGTGGCTATGGCTCCATGGTTTTTGTCAATGGTGCCGGATTTTTACTAAATAATGAAATGGACGATTTCTCGGTTAAGCCAGGAACACCAAATATGTTCGGACTCCTTGGAGGCGAGGCGAATGCTATTCAGCCCGGAAAAAGAATGCTGAGCTCCATGACTCCCACCATTCTAGAAAAAAATGGCGAGCTTTTCATGGTCGTAGGTACCCCCGGTGGATCTACCATCATCACCTCCGTTTTTCAAACAATTTTAAATGTTATCGAATTTGACATGGGCATGCAAAGGGCTGTAAACGCCAAGAAGTTTCATCATCAGTGGCTACCAGATGAAGTGCTAGTTGAAAAGGGTGGGCTCGACAGTTTGGCAAGAATTAAGCTTGAAGGAAAGGGCTATAAATTTAGAGAAAGAAAAGCAATTGGCCGAGTAGATGCAATCTTGAAAACCAAATGGTCTTATTATGAGGGCGGGGCAGATCCCCGTGGTGATGATACCAAGCTAGGTTGGTAATTCGGCTGTAATTGTCGTTTTTAATGCTATTTGAAGGGGTATTTTATGAGTGATGATTGGCTCATGCCATTCTTCTCATAAAGTGCAATGCATTGTTTTTGATCGGCCTTTTCAATGTTTTGATCCTCAATTTGTAGCTTCCCACGAAAAGGATTAGCGCTTAAGAAAAAATATACACGGGTAGTGCCGTATTTATTATGGGGCATATAATTACCATATTTCTCCATGGATTCCCAGTTTTCTTCATCGATGCTTACGGCGTAAACTCGGACTATCGGTCCTGTGTTTTGCTCATTTCTGAGAAAGTTAGTCTCACTCAAATTCCCTTTTAAATCCTTAATTCCCGGAGTGCTCAACGCACTCCAAAGCATTGCTACAATAATTATAGCTGAAACAATAAAAAGGTATACTTTATTTTTCTTCATTATTGTTCAAAGCTAAGCTTAATATTGTTTAGAAAAAACCTTTACATTCTTCTAATAAATATGATTTTTCACTTGCATTATAAATTTCTAATCAATAAATTTGCTATGCTTGCATAGTAATTTGAAATGAAGTCTGAAGAAACTGTAGATTATTTTTTAAAGATTGTTTGGCAAACGGTTGCCAATAAATACAATCAGATTGCATCCGATTTTGGGATTACACAAGCCCTAGGTTATATGCTGATCAATATCCATGAAGAGGGGACTGCCGTATCGCAAATTGCTGCTTTATCAGGGGTGAAGTCAACGAG
>JBIHZP010000074.1:0-6186 GCA_044231315.1 Daejeonella sp.
AAAGCAAGATTTCCGCAATCATGCTCCGCTAAAACCTGAATTTTTTGCTTTGTAAGCACTTTAATATGTTCTGGAATTAAAGAAACTCTAGTTTCTATTGATGGTTCGCGTAGGATTCCAATAATCATTGCCTTAGCTATAAATTAGTAATTTACGCAAAATAGTTAAAATAATTATAGAATAAAAACACAGTAAAAAAGAAAAGAATACACCAAAAATGAGCGCCAATCAATCAGCCTCTAACTCATATCATATTTAGAAGATTAATCCATAATTTGCTGACAAAAAACTATATTTGCGATTCAAATGAAGCACATACGAAATTTTTGCATAATTGCTCATATAGATCACGGAAAAAGCACATTAGCCGATCGTCTATTGGAGTTTACTAACACGATAACTCAGCGTGAATCTCAGGCTCAATTGCTTGACGATATGGACCTTGAACGTGAACGTGGTATTACAATCAAAAGTCATGCTATCCAAATGGATTATACCCAAGATGGGCAGCCTTATATATTAAATTTAATTGATACACCTGGACATGTCGACTTTTCTTACGAAGTTTCTCGTTCAATTGCTGCCTGCGAGGGTGCTTTATTGATTGTAGACGCTTCACAAGGTATTCAAGCTCAAACCATTTCCAATTTATATCTAGCACTGGAACATGATTTAGAAATCATTCCAATTCTTAATAAAATGGATCTTCCAGGTGCTATGCCAGAAGAAGTTAAAGATCAGATCATTGAATTGATAGGTTGTAAGCGTGAGGATATAATTCCAGCTTCTGGAAAAACCGGACTTGGGGTAGATAATATTCTCAAAGCTATTATTGAACGTGTTCCGGCACCAAAAGGAAATCCTGATGGTGAATTACAGGCTCTAATCTTCGACTCTGTTTTTAATTCTTTTCGTGGAATTATTGCCTATTTTAAGGTCCTAAATGGTGAAATACGCAAAGGTGATAAAGTTAAATTTGTAGCAACTAATAAAGATTATATTGCTGAGGAAGTTGGGACTCTAAAGCTCACTCAAAAACCAAAAGATGTGATAAAAACCGGTGATGTAGGTTATATCATTTCAGGTATTAAGGAAGCTCGTGAAGTTAAAGTTGGGGATACAATCACTCATAAAGATAAACCAAGTAGAGAGCCAATCAAGGGTTTTGAAGAGGTTAAGCCCATGGTATTTGCCGGTATTTATCCTGTAGATACGGATGAATACGAAGAATTGCGTGAAAGCATGCACAAATTGCAGCTTAATGATGCTTCTATCGTATTTGAACCAGAATCTTCAGCAGCATTAGGGTTTGGGTTCCGTTGTGGATTCCTGGGAATGCTTCACATGGAGATTATTCAGGAACGCCTTGAACGTGAGTTCGACATGACAGTTATTACAACTGTGCCTAACGTTTCCTATAAAGCGTTTACATCAAAAGGTGTAGAAATTGATGTGCATAATCCTTCTGATCTTCCTGACCCAAGTAAATTAGACCATGTAGAGGAACCCTATATCAAGGCAAATATCATCACCAAATCAGAATATGTTGGTTCAATTATGTCGCTCTGTATTCAAAAGAGAGGAACCATCATCAATCAATCTTATCTTACTTCTGATCGTGTTGAACTGATTTTTGAGATGCCAATGGGTGAAATTGTTTTCGACTTCTATGATCGATTAAAAACAATTTCTAAAGGATATGCTTCTTTTGATTATCATCAAATTGGTTACCGTCAATCGGATTTAGTTAGATTGGATATTTTATTGAATGCTGAGCCTGTGGATGCTTTATCTTCATTAATTCACCGGACAAACTCCTATAATTTTGGAAAGAAAATCTGTGAAAAATTAAGAGAGCTTATTCCTAGGCAGCAATTTGAAATTATTATTCAAGCTTCAATCGGTGCTAAAATTATTGCTCGTGAGACAGTTAAGGCCTTACGTAAGGATGTTACTGCTAAATGTTACGGTGGGGATATTTCTCGAAAGAGGAAACTTCTTGAAAAACAAAAGAAGGGTAAAAAACGCATGCGTCAGGTAGGAAATGTGGAAATTCCACAAACTGCATTTATGGCGGTATTGAAACTTGATTAATTAATTATATGCTTTTAGCGATTTACGATAAAGCGCTTAAATATTTCATCATTTAGTATCACACTATACCATAGCTAATGCAATTACTGGACGGAAAATTTGTCTCTGAAAAACTAAAGCAAGAAATAGCTGTTGAAGCAGCAGAAATCTTAAAAATAACCGGACGCAAGCCCCATCTAGTAGCTATATTAGTCGGACATGATGGCGGATCAGAAACCTATGTTGCCAGCAAAATCAAAAATTGCGAAAAGGTTGGTTTTAATTCTACCTTATTCCGCTATGAAAGTACAATTACCGAAGAGGAACTTCTAAAAAAGATAGAAGAAGTGAATCAAGATCCAAATACTGATGGAATTCTTGTTCAGCTTCCTCTTCCTAAGCATATCTCTGCAGACAAAGTAACTGAGAAAATCTCACCAGAAAAAGATGTTGATGGATTCCATCCTGTAAATCTTGGTAGGATGCAAAGAAACCTCCCCTCATTCTTGCCAGCAACACCTTACGGCATTTTATTGATGCTGCAAGAATATGGAATAGATACTGCTGGAAAACATTGCGTTGTTATTGGTAGAAGTAATATTGTTGGATCTCCAATGAGTATTTTAATGGCTCGAAATACCAATCCTGGAAATTGTACAGTAACAATTTGTCATAGCCGTACACCCAATATCAAAAAATTCAGTCTAGACGCCGATATTCTTATCGTTGCAATAGGAAAAAAGAATTTTGTTACGGCAGATATGGTAAAAAATGGAGCGATTGTTATCGATGTAGGTATGAATCGTGAGGTGTCAAATGAAACCAAATCAGGTTTTAAATTATATGGCGATGTTGACTTTGAAAATGTAGCTCCAAAAACATCCTGGATTACTCCTGTACCAGGTGGTGTAGGATTAATGACCATTGTAGGATTACTCAAAAACACATTAGCATCGGCTAAAAAAGAGATTTATTAGTCCTTATTCCCAAAATCTCCACCAAGATTTTTTAATTCCAATGTAAAGTCCGTCAACACGTATTTCTAGTGGATAGGTATCCACATAATTTCCTTGTTCTGGCGCTCCCCTACCCGTTTGCAAATTAAATTCATGACGGTGATAGGGACAAACAATCTTCCCATTTGAGCACCAACCATTGCTGAGTTGAGCACCGGCATGCGGACAGTTATTCTGAATAGCAAAAAATTCATCGTTGGTCCGGACAAGACATAAATTTTTACCCGAAATATTTACTTTAGTGATAAAGTCTTCTTTCTTTAATTCTTCTATAGAAACAATCTTGATCCAATTCATCCAGTTAAAAATATGTCAATTTTTTATCTCAAAGCGCTTTAGCTAAGCTTGAGAATGTAAAATAAGTATATTTGCAAACTAATTTACACAATGTCACATCAAATTCCGCCTGACGGCACTTTATTACCTTTAATGGAAGAGTTTTATACGATTCAGGGCGAGGGTTTTCATTCTGGAAAAGCTGCTTATTTTATACGCTTAGGTGGTTGTGATGTAGGTTGCCATTGGTGTGATGTAAAAGAAAGTTGGGATGCTGAACTCCATCCGCTAACTTCAGCTGATCAAATAGTTGAGAATGCTGAAAAATATCCAGGCAAAGCGGTAGTAGTTACAGGTGGTGAGCCCTTAATTTATAATTTAGATTATCTAACAGCTGAACTTCAAAAAAGAGGCATTAAAACCTTCATTGAAACATCAGGCGCTTACCCATTATCTGGTTCATGGGATTGGATATGTCTATCACCCAAAAAATTTAAGTCGCCCAGGCCAGATATTTTACCTCATGCCGGTGAATTAAAAGTAATAGTCTTTAATAAAAGTGATTTTTTATGGGCTGAAGAACATGCCGCACATGTATCCGACACATGCAAATTATATTTACAACCAGAATGGTCTAAAAGTGCAGAAATTACGCCTTTAATCATTGATTATGTGATGCAAAATCCTAAATGGGAAATATCGCTACAAACACATAAGTATCTAAATATTCCTTAATTTGGCCATTATCAAATAAATATATTGCTATTTCATTCAACAAACTGATTGGCAATTTTATTTTATATCTTCTATTAGACAGAAAGACAAATATAAATGTTAAAAAAAATCATTTTCATATTTTGCTTTTTACCCTTATGTCTTTTCGCACAAAAGTCAAATACTTCTTCTGTTAGGCAGGCACAAAAGTCTTATGAAAAAGCGACTAGCTTCATTTATAACGATCAACTAGAACTTGCAATTAATGAATTGAATAAAGCGATAGAACTAGATTCAAATTTTATTGCAGCATTTCAGCAATTAGGGGATAGTTATAGAAAAACTGGCAATTATTACAAAGCAATTATAAATTATACTAAAGTTCTTAAAATCGATCCCGAATTTTACCCACTCACCTATTTTAGTCTCGCAGAATCCGAATTAAATACAGGAGATTATTCCAATTCAATCCTGCATTTTGAAAAATATTCGAAATTTCCTGGGATTAGTGCTTCTAGTGTTGAGATAACAAGGAAATACCTTATTGATTGTAGATTTAGTCTGGAGGCCCTTAATAATCCTGTCCCATTTAAACCCATCAACATCGGTCCTGCAATAAATACAGAAGAGGATGAATACCTCCCAATTATCACAGCAGATGAAGAAACCATTATATTTACACGTCAAGTAGCTCGCAATGAAGATTTTTACACAAGCAAGAAGCAAAATAAGGAATGGGCTAATGCAGCATATCTAAGTAAAAACATAAACACAGCTAATTATAATGAAGGTGCACAAAGTATCTCTCCTGATGGGAAATACTTGTTTTTTACAGCATGTAACCGTCCCGATGCGCTAGGTAGATGTGATATTTACCTTGCAAAACGGGAAGGAAATGATTGGACTGAACCTTTTAACATAGGTGAACCCATAAATACTTCGGGTTGGGAATCTCAACCATCGATAAGTGCTGATGGGCGGACTTTATACTTTATTAGCAATCGTAAGGGTGGCTTAGGAGGCTATGATATTTGGAGTTCTGAATTGAATGATGATGAATCATGGACTGTTCCGGTTAACCTAGGACCAAATATTAACACAAAATACGACGAAATTTCACCATTTATACATCCAGACAATGAAAGCCTTTATTTTGCTTCAGATGGATGGCCTGGATTCGGAAATAAGGATTTATTTATAAGTAGAAAAATCAAAACAACTGAAAATCAAACAGAGTGGTCAAAACCAGAAAACTTAGGGTTTCCAATTAATACATCTACAGAAGAAAGTGGATTAAGTGTTAGCCATAATGGAAAAAAAGCATATTTTTCTAGCAAGCAAAAAGATGGTTTCGGAAAACTAGATATTTATTATTTTGAATTGCCGGAAAATCTAAAACCCAAAAGTGTGAGTTACGTTAAGGGAAAGGTTTTTGATAAAATTGATAATCAGGAACTTAATGCACATATTATAATAACTGATTTAATAAGTGAAAAGACTGTTTTTGATGATTTTACAGAGTTTGGTGATGGATTATTTCTAGCTAGCCTTGTAATTGATCGAAATTATGGATTAACTATAAAAAAAGACGGCTATTTATTTTATTCGCAAAATTTCTTGCTCAATAATGATCAAAAGAATGAAGCATTTTTCCTTGAAATACCCTTAGAGAGGATTGAGATAGGAAAAATGGTAGTTCTCAATAATATATTTTTTAATAGCAATGAATATAATCTTCTCCCTGAATCAAAAACTGAATTAAAACAACTCATAGTATTTTTAAAGGAAAACCCTAAGGTATCAATTGAAATTGGTGGCCATACGGATGATATCGGCGACGATGAATCAAATTTAATGCTATCAAAAAACAGAGCTAAAACAGTCTTTGATTATTTAATAAACAATACTATTCCGGCAAATAAATTAAGCTTCAAAGGATATGGTGAGAGCCGGCCACTATCTAATAAAAACACAGAAAATGGTCGGAAAATGAATAGACGAACTGAATTTAAAATCACAAATAAATAATTAATCATGAATCAAAACTACCAAAATCACGCACGCCTGGTTACAGGCTTTCACAAAGTACTAGGTTTATTTATACTCC
>JBIHZP010000075.1:0-6131 GCA_044231315.1 Daejeonella sp.
TATGCAATAGAATCCTATAAAAGATCACAAGCCGCGCAAAGTGCTGGTAAATTCAAAAATGAAATTGCAGCAGTAGAAATTAAAGATAGAAAAGGTGAGATAATTTCAATTACGGAGGATGAAGAAGTAAATGCTGTAAAATTCGATAAGATTCCATCCTTGAAAGCGGTGTTTAAAAAAGATGGGACTGTTACTGCTGCTAATGCATCTACTTTAAATGATGGTGCAGCCGCTTTGGTATTAATGAGTAAAGAAAAAGCAAATGAGCTTGGTTTAAAACCTTTGGCACGTATTATTTCTTATGCAGATGCACAACAAGCCCCAGAATGGTTTACAACCAGTCCCTCAAAAGCAATACCTATTGCTTTGAAAAGAGCAGGATTAAGCTCTGATGAAGTAGATTTTTTTGAGATTAATGAGGCATTTTCAGTTGTTTCATTAGCAAATAACCAAATATTAAAGCTTAATCCATCTAAAGTAAACATGAATGGAGGAGCTGTATCCATGGGACACCCACTAGGTGCTTCTGGAGCAAGAATAGTTGTTACACTAATTAATGTTCTTCAACAAAATAATGCAAAAATTGGCTTAGCTGCCATTTGCAATGGTGGTGGAGGTGCAAGCGCTTTAATAATTGAGAACCTACAATAAAAATATATGAAGTCTTTCATACTGATTTTTGGCCTTTTACTTTTAATAAGTTCAAAGGTAGAAGGCCAAGCTTTAGATAATTCCAGTAGACAAAAACTTATCGCACTTCAGGATAGTCTTAAGGAAATTAGTTTTAACCTGATTAATGATAGCATTGAGCCTCAAAGGTATAATGCCAGCTATAAAATGATTAAAACTTTAATAGCGGCCTTAAAAACTCCATATTCATTCCAGTTCCCATTTGACTCTTTAAAAACGATATCTATACAAAATGCTCCAGATCAAAAATTTAGAGTGTTTTCCTGGCATGTTATGAATAATGATGGCAGTTACCGTTATTATGGAACTATTCAAATGAATACTCCTAGTGGTCAACTGGAAATGTTTCCTTTGGTCGATAATAGTTCATCATTAAAAAATTCTGCTGACAGCACTTACAGCAATGATAAGTGGTATGGTGCACAATATTATAAGATAATTCCGGTTTTGAAGGACGTGGAAAGCCCATATTATGTGCTACTTGGATGGAAGGGAAATACGGTACAATCCACTAAAAAAATAATTGAAATATTGTATTTTAAGAATGGAAAAGCCTATTTCGGAATGCCGGTATTTGATGCAGACCCAGATAATCTCGGTAAAAAACGAATTATTTTCGAATACGACAGAAGAGCTAGTATGTTATTAAACTATGAAGCTAATGAAAATACCATTATTTTCGATCATTTAGCTCCTCCGGACCCCAAATTAAAGGGTAAATATGAATTTTATGGACCAGATTTTTCCTATGATGGATTTAAACTTATAAATGGCCGATGGAAGTTTCTACCCGATTTAGAACTTAAAAACAAGGCGACGGATCAAGATGACAATTTCAATGATCCAAAAAAGATGAAAGAAAATTAAAAAACCGTTAAAAATCAAAGATCTGATTCGGAAATTACCTTTTGATTAGGGTGAAACTGCTTGCATCATTAATCCACAAATATAGGCGCCGTAGGTGCCAATAAAATAACCAAAAACAGCCAATAAAACTCCTAATGGAGCCAAAGAAGGATGAAATGCACTAGCGATCACTGGTGCTGAAGCCGGGCCTCCGATATTAGCCATACTTCCAACTGCCAGAAAGAAAAAGGGTGTTTTTGTAAGTTTGGCGACAATAAAGATCACAATAATATGAATCAAAATCCAAACTAAACCCACGATAAGAATACCTGGTTTATTTAAAATTGCCATAATGTTCATTTGCATTCCAATAGTGGCAATTAGAACATATAATAAAACACTAGCAATTCTAGAAGCACCAGCGCCCTCAAGATTCCTAACCTTGGTAAAAGAAAGCAACATACCTAATGTTGTGGCTATGATAATTATCCAAAAAAATCCTGAAGTAAGGCTAAATGTACTTAAATAAGGTGCATTTTCAGAAATCCAAGGTGCAATATTATCAGCACCAAAATGAGCAATTCCAGTTATCCCAAAAGCGATCGCTAGAATTAGAATGATATCCTCCATATTAGGAATCCTCATAATACCAAGCTGATAGGCTTCCATTTTATCTTTAATTTCTGTTACAGATTGATCGTCAGCTTTTAAGAATCTATTAATTGCCATATTTCTACTAGCGCCAAAAAGCAATAAAGCCATCCATAAGTAAGAAATAAATACATCTAGAGCCACCATTGCTGAAAACAAATCAGGGCTAGGCTTAAATATCTCATACATGGCAGCTTGATTTGCACCTCCCCCAATCCAAGTACCAGCAACTGTACTTAAACCTCTCCAAATAGCCTCCGGTCCAACCCCACCTACAATTTCAGGAGCAAAAAGTGATACTAGAAAAACAGCAGCTGGTCCACCTAGCATGATACTAATAGAAGCTGTAATAAACATTAAACCTGCTTTTTTTCTTAATTTCCAAATCTCTCTTAAATCAAGACTTAGTGTAAAAAGAACTAAACTAGCGGGCAAAAGATATCTCGACGCGATTGTATAAAGAGCTGATTCTGAACCGGAAATTATTCCCAATGAATTTAATAAACCTGGTAAGAAATAACATAAAAGAATTGGTGGAATAAATTTATATAAATTCTTAAAAATAATGTGATTACTTTGTGAAGTCCAAAACACAAATCCAAGAATACTCATTAGTATTCCAAGAACAACAGCATCATTAGTAATTAGGGCAGTTTGAACAGTCATTTTAATTTTTTAAGAATATATTTAGCATCAATTTTAGCAAAATTTAATTATAATTGAACTTTTTAATCATATAATCATTAAAAAAAATCAAAACTTAAACATCAATTATTTATAATATGGAATTACAACAAAAACAATTAATTGGACATCCACTTGGGCTTTTCATTTTATTCTTCACAGAAATGTGGGAGCGCTTTAGTTATTATGGAATGCGCGTACTTTTTGTCTTGTATCTAACGGCTTCACTTGCCGATGGTGGTCAAGCTTGGAGTAGAGCTGATGCAAGTATGCTTTATGGATGGTATACCGGTTTAGTTTATATTACTCCAATTATCGGGGGACTTATTGCAGATAAGCTCTGGGGTTATAAAAAAGCTATTTTAATTGGAGCTATTTTAATGACTATAGGTCATGTTGTTTTGGCTGTTGATGCCATTCCTGCATTTTATTTAGGTTGTTCTTTTTTAATTATAGGTAATGGTTTCTTTAAACCAAATATTTCATCTATGGTGGGTCAGCTTTATCCTGATGGAAGTTTATTAAAGGATTCTGCTTACACCATTTTCTACATGGGAATTAATACAGGTGCTTTCTTAGGGATTTTATTATGTGGTTATATAGGTGAGTCGGTGGGATGGCATTATGGTTTTGGTTTAGCTGGAATCTTTATGTTTTTAGGCCTGATTCAATTTTGGTTTGCTCGTAAGTTTTTCGGGGAAATTGGAGAAAGACCATTGAAAAAGACTGAAGCAGAAAACTTAGCGGTTAGCAATGAGCCACTATCAAAAGTTGATCGCGATCGTTTAATTGTAATTGGTGTCTTCTCATTTTTCACAATCTTTTTTTGGTTAGCTTTTGAACAAGCTGGATCATCAATGAATTTATATGCCAGAGATTATACCGATAGAACTTTAAGTCCCGGACTTGCTGCAAACACCTTCAAAATCATCAATACAATCATCACTGTTGTACCATTGGCGGTTCTAACCTGGCTTTGGGTTAATATGGCTTCAAGAATTGGTAAAACCTATCGCATTACAGTTCTTGCAATGGGATTAAGTGTTGTAACGATGTGGTCTCTTGCTATTTGGATGCTAAACAGACAGTTTAATGATCAAGCATTAGAAATTCCAGCTTCATGGTTTCAAACCCTAAATTCATTATTTATAATTCTTCTAGCACCAGTATTTTCTGCCTTATGGGTTAAACTTTCTTCAAGTAAAATCAGTCCCTCAGGACCAGTAAAATTTGCCTTAGGTTTACTTTTGGTTGCCGTAGGTTTCGGAGCTCTTGTATTTGGATCTTTAGCCATACCTAATGGAGCTAAATTAGCGCAGGTAAGTATTATCTGGTTATGTTTAGCCTATTTATTCCATACTATGGGTGAGCTTTGTGTTTCTCCTGTTGGCTTATCTTATATCAGTAAATTATCGCCAAAGAAATATGTAGGATTAATGTTTGGTATTTGGTTTGGTGCAACTGCACTTGCTAATTATATAGGTGGATTTATGGCAAGCTTTATGGATTCAATTGCAGAAAAATCGTCATTATCAGGCTTCTTTACCATATTTGTTGTTGCCACTGGAGTTGCTGGTCTTGTATTAATATTACTTAAGAATGTCTTGAAGAAAAAAATGCATGGAATTGAATAGAAAACGAATAAATCATTTTTAATTTTTTTATGTCCAATAGCCTTGTCATCATTCCAACTTACAATGAAAAAGAGAACATCGAAAATATTATTCGAAAGGTGTTCTCTCTTCCTGATGTTTTTCAAATTCTAATAGTTGATGATGGATCACCTGATGGTACCGCAGATATTGTAAAAAAGCTGCAAGAAGAATATCAAGGTTTACTGCATATTGAAGAACGTAAGGGCAAACTTGGTTTAGGCACCGCCTATATTCATGGGTTCAAATGGGCTTTAGAACGTCATTACGATTTTATTTTTGAGATGGATGCAGATTTTTCACATAATCCTGAAGATCTTATAAAATTGAAAAATGCATGCATAGATGGTGCTGATTTATCCATTGGATCGAGATATATCAAGGGTGTAAATGTGGTAAATTGGCCAATGAGTAGAGTTTTAATGTCTTATTTCGCATCAGTTTACGTAAGATTTATTACTAGAATCACTATTCAGGATGCTACAGCAGGATTTAAATGTTATAAACGTCTAGTTTTAGAAACAATCCCGCTAAATAAAATAAGATTTATTGGCTATGCCTTTCAAATTGAAATGAAATTCACAGCTATAAAATATGGTTTTGAGGTAGTTGAAGTCCCCATTATCTTTACCGATCGAACTGAAGGAACCTCAAAAATGAGCACTAAAATATTTAGAGAAGCATTTTTAGGTGTCATCCAAATTAAATTAAGTAGCTACTTTAGAAATTATTCCAGAAAGATAGATTCTTGATACTGACAAGCAATTTTTATCTTTATATGCATTATTGAACATCGCCAAAAAATGAACGAAAACTTAGATCCCGCAGAAGAAAATCTTTCACCCGTAGAAAGGGAGATAGAAAAAGTGCTGCGCCCACAGGTTTTTGAAGATTTTACGGGACAGCATAAAATTTTAGCTAATCTGCGTATTTTTGTTCAGGCTGCTAAACTTAGAGGTGAAGCTCTCGACCATGTGCTTTTACACGGTCCTCCGGGACTAGGAAAGACTACCCTATCGCATATCATTGCAAATGAAATGGGAGTTAATATTCGTATTACTTCGGGACCAGTTTTGGATAAGCCTGGAGATCTTGCTGGCTTATTAACTAATTTAGAAGAAGGTGACATTCTATTTATTGACGAGATACACCGTTTAAGTCCGCTAGTTGAAGAATACCTTTATTCTGCAATGGAGGACTTCAAGATAGATATCATGCTTGAGTCGGGGCCTAATGCACGCTCCGTTCAAATTTCATTAAATGCATTCACACTGGTTGGAGCTACTACGCGCTCGGGACTCCTTACAGCGCCACTCAGAGCTCGCTTCGGAATTAACAGTCGTTTGGAGTACTATGACGCCAAACTACTTACCACCATTGTTTTAAGATCAGCAGAAATCCTTAAAACTGAAATTTCAGATGAAGGCGCTTATGAAATTGCCCGTAGGAGCCGTGGAACACCTCGTATTGCCAACGCACTTCTAAGGCGTACCAGAGATTTTGCCCAAATTAAAGGAACGGGATCGATAGACACTGAAATAGCTAAATATGCCTTAAACGCTTTGAATGTGGATGAACATGGTCTGGATGAAATGGATAATAAAATCC
>JBIHZP010000110.1:0-4771 GCA_044231315.1 Daejeonella sp.
TTAAAGGATATCGAACGTCTCGATGATTTGGTGGAAAACATGCTCATTGCCACAAAAATTGAAAGTCAGTCTTATACTTTTCCAAAAGAGCAATTTAATTTCTCACAGCTCGTTAATGCTGTATCTGGTCGTTTGCAATTAAATACATGCAGCTCGCAAGTGATTAAGTCTAATGTTGAGCCCCTTATTTTTTTAAATGGAGATAAATTTGCCCTTACTTCTGTGGTGACAAATTTGATTGAAAATGCGATAAAATATTCCCCGCCATGTGCAGAAATCAAAGTAAGTTTGAAGCAAAAGGGTGATCAAATTTGTTTAATTGTTGCAGATTCTGGGATTGGCATCAATGATCAAGAAAAATCACGTATTTTTGATAAATTTTATAGGGTGGGAAGTGAAGAAACACGTAAAACGAAAGGAACAGGTTTAGGCTTGTTTATCGTTAAACAGGTCATTGACAAACATCAAGCCACAATTAAAGTAAAAAACAACAATCCTTCGGGAACTATTTTCGAAGTTATATTCAACGCACATGCCAATTAAACAAAGAATTCTACTAGTAGAAGATGAAGAGCACCTTCTAGAGGCTATCAAATTAAATTTGGAACTTGAAGGATACAAGGTCTCAACAGCTACAGATGGAAAAAAGGCTTTAAAGATTTTTAAAGAAGAACGCTTTAATCTTGTTATTCTTGATGTGATGTTACCTGAAATAGATGGTTTTCAGGTTGCTGAAACTATTCGCCTAGAAAATTCGGAAGTTCCAATCATGTTTTTAACAGCCAAAAACACCAGTGAAGACCGTGTAATGGGCTTAAAAAAGGGTGCCGACGATTATTTGGTAAAGCCTTTTAACCTAGAGGAATTGATTTTAAGAGTTGCAAATCTTGTGAAGCGTAGCCTTAAAGGAGATCAGCTGAAGGAGTTAAATTCATATAAAATTGGTGATAAAACCATTTATTTCAATTCTTTTGAACTAAAATGTGATGATGGAACCATTACTCCTCTAACCAAAAAAGAGACAATGCTGCTTAAATTACTTATTGAGCGTCGCAATGAAGCGGTTTCAAGAGAGCAGATCCTTGAAACAGTTTGGAATTATGATGTTTACCCATCAACTCGTACCATCGATAATTTTATTCTGACTTTCCGTAAATATTTTGAGCCTGATCAGAAAAATCCAACTTATTTTCATTCAATCCGTGGGGTTGGCTATAAATTTATTGATAATCATTAAAAATGCTCACTAAAAAAGCCCGACTTTGGGTTATTGGAATTGCTGTGCTTTTACTAATCTGGACTGTCTATGAGCAGGTTTATGAAGTAACAGCAGCTACGGTTTTAATGATTGGCTTCTTGATTTGGGGCTATTTTAAAGAAGGTACTGTGGTAATGGCCGCACGAGAGTTTCATGCCAAAAATTACGAGGAGGCTGAAATTCTTTTAAAAGAAATTGAAGATCCTGATCGTTTGGGAAGGCATAGGCGTGGTTTTTATGAGTTTATTTATGGTAACCTCGAGCTTCATAAGCATAATTATGAAGAGGCTGAGAAGCACTTTCAAATTGCCAGTCTCTTCCCGTTACGCAATCAAAATGATAAGGCGATTGTATTAGTGCATTTGGCAAATATTAATCTTCGTAAAAAGGACAAAGAAAAGGCAAAGGCTTATGTTGAAAAGGCTAAAACCTTTAAAATATCAGCTAGAGTTAAAAATATTATCGAAAAGATTGAATCTGAAATTTAAAATAATTGAGCGTGAATAACATTCAAGATAGCCTCTTTTTAAGGGCTGCATTTTCAAAAAGTACAGAGCGTCCTCCAGTTTGGATGATGCGCCAAGCAGGTAGATTTATGCCTGAATATTGGGAAATTAAAAATAAATACTCCTTCTTGGAGATGTGTAAAACCCCGGAAATTGCTGCAGATGTAACTATGCTGCCAGTTAATCTTTTAGGTATTGATGCAGCCATTCTATTCTCCGATATCTTGGTAACGGCAGAAGCAATGGGAGGCGATTTGAGTTTTACTCAAGGCGTTGGTCCTAAATTTGCAAATCCTGTACGTAATCAGGCGGATGTGGATAGGCTTCTTACCGATGTGGATGATAAACTTCAGTATGTGGCGGATGCCATAAAAGTGATTCAGCAAAGGCTAGATGGCAGTATTCCACTAATTGGTTTTGCGGGTGCTCCTTTTACAGTGATGAGTTATCTTGTAGAAGGTGGTTCTTCCAAAGATTTTAAATTAACTAAGCTGCTAATACACAATCATCCTGAATTAGCGCATCAATTACTAGCCAAAATTGCCAAGGTTACAGTAGATTATTTAAATCTCCAAATTGCAGCCGGCGTAAATGCACTACAATTATTTGATAGTTGGGCCCTTGCCTTATCTTGGGATGATTATAAAGAATTCTCTCATAGTTATAACACTGAAATTATCTCTAAACTGAATAGAAAGGATGTTCCTATCATATCTTTCTGCAAGGGGAGTTCGGTTTTTGCACCGTTAATGGCCGAATCAAAGCCTGATGTGATCTCGGTCGACTGGAATGCAGATCTACTCGATATCAAAAAGAAACTTCCTGCAGGTATGGCCGTTCAGGGTAATTTGGATCCTCATATTCTTTATGCGGACAAGAAAGTAATTAAGGAAAGAATACATCGCTTATTTGAACGAATGCGTGGTGAAAATGGCTTCATCTTCAATTTAGGCCATGGTATTATGCCGGATATTCCCTTTGATAATGTGAAATATGCGGTGGAATTGATGAAGGAGTTTAGATATTAATTGAAGGTATAGCTCCTAATTTTAAACAAGCAGAATATGGCCTATTTATATTTAAAATCCATTCATATCATCTTTGTGGTTAGTTGGATGGCCGGTTTGTTTTATATCGTTCGCCTATTTATTTATCATGTGGAGGCTAATGATCGTCCGGAGACTGAGAGATTAACCCTGCAAGCTCAGTTTGAGATCATGCAGCATAAACTCTGGTACATCATTACAACTCCTGCTATGGTGCTTTCGGTACTAGCCGGGATTGGCATGATTTGGTTAAACCCTGACTTGCTAGCGATGAACTGGATGTTAGTTAAGCTACTATTCGTTGCTGGTTTACTGATTTATCATTTCATGTGTCAACATATTATGAATAAGCTTAAGCAAGGTGTTTTTAGCTGGACATCTACTCAATTACGCTTATGGAATGAATTGGCGACTATATTTCTGGTAGCCATTGTATTTACGGTCATCTTGAAAAGTGCAGTGGATTGGATTTATGGTTTAACAGGTCTAATTGCATTCAGTGCGGTAATCATGTCGGCCGTTAAAATTTATAAGTATTATCGTTTAAAAGGAAAATAAGACTAAATTGGTTTCTGTTTTTGGTGAATATTAAATAATTTTTCTCCAAAATGAAATGCATTTTTCCGATTTATTATTTCCAATGAAGAGAATTCTACTTTTTTTATTGCTTTCAGGCCTTTTCAATCCTTTAATCGCTCAAATTTCAAACGATAGTTTGGAATACCGAATTCGTCCGGATAGTCTCAAAACGGGAGAACTTCAATTAAGTGTCCAGAGTTTCAATTTTATGCGAAACTATGAGTATTTCAATAAAATTCAAGACGGTTATACCCTTTTTGGTACCCAGTTTGAACCACAACTGGTTTATTTTGCCCATCCTCGTTTAGTCATTACCACAGGTTTACATTTGCAAAAAGATTTTGGAGCTTCCGGTATTTATAGAACGCTTCCACTATTTAGTGTAAAATATAAAAATGGGAATACCACGCTTGTTAATGGTGTTCTAGAAGGGAATATCCACCATCGCATGGCAGAGCCTCTCTTTGATTTTGAGAAGAGAATTACCGAGCCGGTAGAATACGGCACTCAATTTATGATTGAGAATAAATCCTTGTTTCTGGATGCATTCATCAATTGGAAGCGTATGATTTATAAGCCATCTCCGGTTCAAGAGCAAGTGCTGGGAGGTCTATCGGTCGATTATAAACTATTTAAGGACTCGAAGATTCAGCTTTCTATTCCGCTACAATTGACTGTTTTCCATAAGGGTGGGCAGATTGACGTGACTCCTGAACCACTCGAGACCTTCGTGAACTCGGCTGTGGGTGTAAAGATAAAAGTACCTATGGCAGGTTTTGTCAACGCTTTTAGGACAGAGAACTATTTAATGGGATATAATGATTTCTCCTTTACCCGCATTCAGCCTTTCAGCAAAGGGCGTGGTTGGTTTCTTAATGCTGGAATTGATACCCATCATGGATCTTTAATGGGAACATACTGGAATGGGATGTCTTTTATTTCTAGCAATGGGATGCCGCTGTATCAAAGTGTTTCTCAGCACATCAATCATGTTGGATTCACAGATAAAAATAGAAAGTTAATCATGCTTCGCTATTCCTACCAAAAGCAATTAATTCCTAATCTTTACCTCGATTTTAGATTTGAACCTTATATGGATTTAGGCCGTCCGGCAGGGAGTAGAAAGATTGAGTTTTCTAACTCCTCATTCCTAGTTTACAGGCAATCATTTAAGCTTTTAAAGCCAAGGGTGGATAGGTAATGATTTTTTAAATTTTTATTTTTAAAGTCCCGATTTATTTCTGCGTATTCTTCAATTCGCTAAACAACTCTTTTTCCTTGTCTGTCAAATCGCTTGGTATTTTTACGCTATAGCTAATGTACAAGTCGCCAAACAGGCTTTCATTTTTATAAACTGGAAAACCTTTTCCTTTTAATTTCAC
>JBIHZP010000189.1:0-3527 GCA_044231315.1 Daejeonella sp.
TTTCCAGCACCAAAGGCTTTCCCCATGTTAACGGAATTAACCAATGGACCAAACACAAATTCAGCTCCTTTTTGCGAAAAATTAAGGATTTTAGTAACTGCAGCTCCTAACCATGAGAAAATTGCTTTTCCTACTGGAACTTTAAGAATGAAAATTGCTAAGGATAATTGTATGGCTATTCCTGAAAATACCAATCTGTAATTAATCGCTTTTCTATTATTAGACATTAAAAAGGCGATACCAAAAATTAATAAAACGCCAATAAGACCGGTAAATCTTTCCATAGGGTAAATAAAACTGAATTAGTCGCGAAATTTAGGAATAAGATTTATAAATAATGATTTAATTCGAAAATTCATGAAGATTTTCGTCTGGAAAGTTCATCGCGGATGTTTGCTGCCTTTTCATAAGCTTCTTCTGCAAGGGCATCTTTTAGCTTATTTTTTAATTCATCTTCAGAAAGTGAGCTATAGTTTAATGCAGTGCTTGCCACCTTCTCTTCTTTGGGAGCGTCAATATTTTCAAGAAATACAAACTCATTTCCTTCGATAACAATTCCTGCACTTGCTAAAATGAATTCATAGGTATAAATGGGACAATTAAATCTTACAGATAATGCTATTGCATCCGATGTTCTAGCATCAATTTCGCTAGTCTTTTTACCATCCGAACAAACTAGCTTGGCATAAAATATTCCGTCAACTAGATTGTAAATAATTACTTCCTGTATATTTAAATGATAATTTTCAGCTAATGATTTGAAAAGATCATGTGTTAATGGCCTACTAGGCGTCATTTTTTCAATTTCAATGGCAATGGCTTGTGCTTCAAAACTGCCTATTATTATAGGCAATCTTCTGCGCCCATTCACTTCGCCCAAAACTAATGCATAAGCACCAGATTGTGTCTGACTATAGGATAAGCCTACAATATCTAGTTTAATCTTTTTCATAAAAAAAGCCTTTGGGATTATGAATTAAAATCAAATAATGAATTTAAGAATGTGCTTTATAAGCTTTTACTGCCTCTATTAATTTAGGAATTACATCAAATGCATCCCCAACAATACCGTAATCAGCCACTTTAAAAAATGGTGCTTCAGGATCCTTATTTATTACAACAATAGTTTTGGATGAGCTTACACCGGCAAGGTGTTGAATGGCACCTGAAATTCCTATTGCAATATATAAATTCGGACTTACCGCTATACCTGTCTGACCAACGTGCTCTTCATGTGGTCTCCAACCCGCATCAGAAATAGGTTTTGAACATGCTGTTGCAGCTCCAAGTAATTTAGCGAGTTCTTCAATCATAACCCAATTTTCAGGGCCTTTCATGCCACGACCAGCAGAAACGACTAACTCCGCATCTGGTAGTGCTATTTTATCGCTTGCCCTAACAATTTCAGATACCATGGTGCGAAAATCTGACTCCTTAAATTCTGGAGTAAAATCTTCAATTATGGCACTTTCATTAAGTTCATTAATTTGAAAGGAGTTTGGATTTAAGGCAATTACTTTAATCGCCGATGTCAATTCAATAGTTGCAAAGGCCTTTCCTGAAAATGCAGACTTTTTTATTGTAAATATATTATTATCTGTTTTTGGAAGCTCAATAGCGCCATCTGCTAATCCTGCACTTAACTTAACCGCTATACGAGGAGAAAGTCCCTTGCCGGTAAATGAATTTGATAAAATTACAATACTTGCATCTTCTTTCTTTGATGCTTCAGCGATAATGGATGCATATGCCTGGTTAACAAAGGATTTTAATTGTTTATTGCTAACGTTTAATACCTTTTTAGCACCATAATTACCAAGTTTACTTAAATCAGTAGGGTCAACATCTCCAATAGAAACTGCAACTAATTCTGTATTTAGCTGTTTTGACACTGCTGCGGCATATGACACTACTTCAAATATGGATTTTTTAAATTTACCACCTGTATTCTCAACGTATACTAAAACTGACATATTAATTAGTTTAGCCCTTTAAAGGGATTTAAATTCGATGATTTATTGATTAAATGACTTTCGCTTCTGAATGTAATAGATTGACAAGTTTTTCAGCCTCGTTATCTAAAAGCATAGTTACAGTACCTCTTGGAGCTGGAACAGAATAGGAAGTGTATTTTATTACTTGCTCTACCGTTACTGGCTCTAAAACCTCAAGGGCTTTGGTTCTAGCAGACATTATGCCACGCATATTAGGTATTTTTGACTCAGCAACGCCCTCAGCACAACTTGCAACAAATGGGAACGAAACATTTAAAATCTCTTTTCCACCCTCAATTTCACGGATGATATTTGCACGATTACCTTCAATATCCAATTTTTTAATGATTGAAATCGAAGGAATATCAAGTAATTCACCAAGCATTGCTGCAATTTGTGAACCATTATAATCAATTGATTCACGGCCGGTGAGGATCATATCAAATCCCTTATCTTTAGCATAAGATGCGATTTGATTGGAAACAAAATAAGCGTCTCGGGCAGCTGAATTAATACGTACAGCATCATCTGCACCAATGGCTAATGCTTTTCTTATTGTTGGCTCAGCGTTAATCTCTCCAACATGTATTACTGTAACGGTCCCTTGACCGTTTTCAGCTAATTCAATAGCCCTCGCCAAAGCGATTTCATCATAGGGGTTTAATATATATTGAACTCCTGCTGCATTGAATTGTGTATTATCACCGCTAAAACTTATTTTTGCTGTTGTATCGGGAACATTACTGACACAAACTAATATTTTCATATAGATTTCTCTTTTTACAAATCTACTTAAAAAAGATATAAAAATGTATCAAATACGTTTACAAAAGCTTTTGGATTTCCTTAAAAATGAACCTAATGATCCATTTTTAAAATATGCCCTAGCAACCGAATACTTGAGTCATAATGATTTGGATAAAGCTCTTTTCTATTTTGAAGATTTATTATCGAAGCATCCTGATTATGTGGGCACTTATTATCATGTAGGTAAATTGTATGAGCGGCTAAATAGAAAATCTGAAGCTATTCTTTCGTATCAAAAAGGAATGCAAATAGCCAGAAAGGCAGGTGATAATCATGCTTATTCCGAATTACAAGCAGTTTATAATCTAGCTGCAGGTTTAGATTATGAAGACGATTAAATATGATGTGGAATAAACGTCAATTGGTATTTATTTATGATGTGATTCTATTTACGTTAACTGCTTTCGGTGGTGCTCAAGCGCATTTGGGTATGATGCTTAGAAGTTTTGTTAAGAAGAGGCAATATATTTCTGAAAACGAATTACTTGAGCTTAATGCTTTAACGCAAATACTCCCTGGACCATCCTCAACACAGACCTTAATAGGCATAGCTTTCAAGGTTGGCGGATTACCAATGGCAATAATTACCTTTTTTATTTGGATCTTGCCTTCAACTGTCTTCATGTGTTTAGCGGTACTCAGCTATACAATATTAGGTCAGAAAGAAAAATTTGAAAAAATTTTAGAATATATTCAGCCGATAGCTGTTGGTATTGTGGGTTTTGC
>JBIHZP010000141.1:0-4136 GCA_044231315.1 Daejeonella sp.
ATTTTTGCTTTAGCCTACCAGCGCCATTTCTCAATCCAAGATTTAAGTACTCAAAGAGCAGTATTTGCCATTCCTTTTAACAAGAATGTGCTGGGAATAAGTTTTCAGCGCTATGGCTTCAATGAATATTTAGAACAAACGACTAGCATAGCTTATGCGAAGAATTTTTCTGGTGCTCTTGCGCTTTCCATTATGATAAAGTATCACCAGCTAAGCATTGCAAAATATGGCTCAGACGGACTTGTTTCTGTAGATGCTGGATTACAATATCGTATTAATGATCAATTATGGATTGCTTCTCATATTTCGAATCCTGCAAAAACTAGCTTAAATGATTTGGCTGCAACAAACCTTCCCGTCGCTCTTTCTTTTGGTGTCTCTTATGTTTTTAGTGATAAAGTATTAGTCCTAAGCGATATTCAGAAAGTTTTGAATTCTGGAATAGATACCAAAATAGGGATGGAGTACAAGGTAATCAAATGGTTTGCACTGCGTGGCGGATTATCAGCTAATCCGTTCAGGCAGTATGCGGGTTTCGGAATAATTTATCAGCGTTTTGTCTTGGATATGGCTATTTCATCTCATTTGCAGCTCGGTTACTCACCTAATGTGGCATTTAGCTATGAATTTTAAAGGTAAATATCTTGTTCTTATGCTTTCTGTCTCTCTTTTTATGCCCCTAGTGGCTTTTTGCCAGGATGATAGCTCCGAAATTATTGACCAGATTTTGGAATTAGTTTCTCGTGATCCTAGCGAAGATTTGGATTATTCAGACCTGGTAGAGCGACTTAACTTTTATAGGTTAAAGCCAATGGATCTAAACCGAGCCACCGCCGAGCAATTAAAAGAATTGCTTTTTCTTAGTCCCCTGCAAATTAACGATATCCTAAATCATAGAAGTTTAAATGGCCCCTTTATCGATCAACTCGAGCTTCAAAGTCTACAAAGCCTTGACGCTGAAACGATTAGTCTTTTATTGAATTTCGTGAAAGTAGGAATTCCTTCTCCTTTACAAAACTTAAGCGCTAAAAAATTGATTGAAAAGGGGAATCATGATTTGATTTTTCGAACGGGACAAATTACTCAAAAGCAAGCAGGTTTTTTGAGTGCTGATGCTTCCAAAGCACCAACTTATTTAGGATCTCCATTAAAGCTTTTAACACGATATCGATTTAATTATGCAAACACTTTGGCTATTTCTCTCAATATGGAGAAAGATGCTGGGGAACTTTTCTTTGATCGGAATGGAAACAAAGGGTTCGACTTTTATTCTGGAAGTATCTCCTATCGGGGACAAGCAGTTATTAAAAAGCTTGTTTTAGGAGATTATGCTCTTCAATTTGGTCAGGGCTTAACCATGTGGGCGGGTTCAGGCTTTGGAAAAGGCGCCGGAATAACCACAATCGCTAAGCAAGATTTCGGATTGAAACCCTACAGCTCGGTAAATGAAGCAAGCTTTTTAAGAGGTGTTGCTACTACCATTAGCTTCAAGAACATTTCATTCACCCCCTTTGTTTCAAAAAAATATTTAGATGCTAGTTTAGGAAATGATAGCACTGAAATTGGCGCTTTAAATATCAGCGGCTTACATCGTACTAAGACCGAAATTGAGAACAAAAATAGACTTTCTTCCACCACCTATGGTGCTAATATTCAGTATAATACAAGGAATTTGAATTTAGGCATTACGAGCTATCAAACTAATTTCAATATTCCTTTTGGCGCTGGAAAATCATTGTATGAGCAGTATGAATACCGAGGAAATTCTCTATTAAATTTGGGGTTTCATTATAATTATACCCTAAAAAACACCTATTTCTTTGGGGAGATGGCACATAGCTTAAATTCTGGCTATGCGTTTATTAATGGTTTAATGACCAGTCTTTCGCCACGGGTTTCATTGGTGTTATTGCACCGAAAGTACGCTAAAAACTATCATTCTTTTTTCAATCAATCAGTCTCTGAAGCTTCCAATGCAGTTAATGAAAATGGGTTTTATGCGGCAATTTCACTTAAATTTAATTCAAAATGGGATTTTTTCATTTATTCCGATTACTTCAAATTTCCATGGCTCAAATTTAGAGTGGATGCTCCATCCTCAGGATATGAAATGCTTGCTCAGCTCAATTATAAAATGAATAAGAAGTTTAAAGTTAGTGCTCGGTTCAAGCAACAACTAAGAGAAGAAAATAAAGGTGATATGGATGATTCTTTTGGCTTGGAAGAAGTTGATAAGCAAAACTATCGTTTGGAGCTTATTTATGCTCTCGGTGATCGCTTTACATTAAGAAATCGTGCCGAAGCGGTTCGCTATCAAAAAGGTTTTTTAAATCAAGAATTGGGTTTTTTGCTTTATCAAGATCTTATTTATAAACCCCTAAGCTCAAAATTATCCGGGAATTTGCGTTTCGGAATTTTTGATACTGAAAGTTTTAACTCTAGGATTTATGCCTATGAAAATGATGTTTTATATTCCTATTCCGTACCTGCTTATCAAGGTAAGGGGATTCGCTTTTATGGGAATGTGAGGTACACATTTTTCCGGGGATTGGATATTTGGATTAGATATGCTCATACTAGCTATAGCGGACAAGAATCAGTGGGTAGTGGTAATGATCAGATTATTGGAAACAATAGATCGGATGCACGCTTTCAAATGCGTTTTCAGTTTTAAAGATGGTTTTTAAGGGGGAGATACCATTTGTTAGATTATTAATTCCTTTGATATTTGGGATAATCGTTGCTTCAAATTTTGCTCATTCATTCATCTATTCTTGGGGACATATTTTGCTTGTCCTAATTCCCATTTTATCCCTAATCTTATTGCTGGTTTATAAAAAATATCAAATCTATCGGTGGGCATGGGGCTTGGGACTGCTTATTTACAGTTTTCTTGCTCTTTTATCATATAGTTTGACGGTTCATTATTCTGGCAAGTTTGATGCTGAATATTTTAGCTCTTTAAAACCAGAAATTCTTCTTGCTAAAATTACGAATGAACCTAAATTAAGTGCTGGAATTTATCGTTTTGAAACAGAAGTATCAGCAGTTTATTCAAAGCATGCCATTCAAAGCAGTACGGGGAAGTTATTGGTGGCAATAAAAGTGGATAGCCTTACAAATAAAATTTTCCAATATGGAGATCTATTGCTTGTTCCGTCCAATTATAAAGATATTGAACCTTCTTATAATCCTAGTGAATTTGATTATAAATCCTATTTAAAAAGTGAGCAAATTTATTTTCAACTCTTTATTGAGGCAGCGGAAGTCCGAATAATAGCACGAAATGCAGGGAACCCCGTCATATCTTATGCCCTTTCTTTGAGAAAACGTCTGGTAGAAAAATTCATTCAATATATTCCGGATAGTGAAGCCTCCTCTTTAGCCTCAACTCTAATTTTGGGTTATCGTGCTGATTTAAACAAGGATTTGATCGAGGCTTATTCGAAAACTGGAACCATGCATGTACTGTCTGTTTCAGGTATGCATGTTGGGATTGTATTCCTTGTTTTATCGTTTTTACTTAAAGCGATGAATAAAAATAAAAAGCTAATTCTGATTAGAGCAATCATCATCATTGGACTGATTTGGTTTTATTCCCTCTTAACGGGCTTCTCTCCATCGGTCTGCCGCTCTGCTTTAATGCTCAGTTTTGTGGTGCTTGGGAAGGCAATCCATAAAAATCAGAACACCTATAATTTAATGGCTATTTCTGCCTTTTTCCTACTGTTATACGATCCATTTTACCTCTTTGATGTGGGCTTTCAATTATCCTATCTCGCAGTTGCTGGCTTAGTATATTTCCATCCATTAATTTATAATACGCTTTATATTAAAAATAAAATAGTGGATTATATATGGAGTTATTCTGCCTTGTCGCTTGCCGCGCAGTTAGCCACTTTTCCGATAAGCGTATATTATTTCCACCAATTTCCAATGTATTTTCTGCTCAGCAATTTATTGATTGTATTTCCGGTAGCAATAATTATGTATGCAGGAATTGTTTTTCTAATCATACCATTCACTACGATAAATGAGCTTTTAGGTACATTTTTAAATTGGCTAATAAACTTCACAAATAACATTTTATATAAAATTGAAAAACTTCCTTTTTCAGCCATCGACGGATTATGGAT
>JBIHZP010000077.1:0-5692 GCA_044231315.1 Daejeonella sp.
CTGGCACAAATTGCCATTATTGCCTGTGACCTTGCAGAGATCATTGGAATGGCGATAGGTCTCAATCTTTTGTTTGGCTTGCCACTTATCTGGGGAATTTCAATAACAATTCTCGATACGTTCCTATTGCTTTTCCTAATGAACAAGGGAATGAGAATAATGGAGGTATTCATTGTCTCCATGGTATTTATTGTTGGAATCTCTTTCCTAACCGAAATGTTTATTGTTGAACCGATATTCGGAGAGGTGATCTCAGGCTTTAAACCCTCAATTTTATCGGGAAATGCACTTTATATTGCTATAGGAATCATTGGAGCTACAGTTATGCCACATAATTTATATCTACACTCCTCTTTAGTACAAACCAGAAAAATCGAAAGAACTCCAAAAGGTATCAGGGAATCCTTAAAATATAATTTTATCGATACTACCATCGCTCTGAACCTTGCTTTTTTTGTCAATGCCGCAATCCTGATTCTAGCAGCAACAGCATTCTATAAAAATGGTTTATTTGAAGTAGCAGAGATACAAGATGCCTATAAATTACTTGACCATATATTTGGATCAGTGGCACCAACCATGTTTGCCATTGCACTGATAGCTTCGGGACAGAGCTCTACCATTACTGGAACTTTAGCAGGCCAGATTGTGATGGAAGGCCATCTGAAGCTCCGAATTCAGCCCTGGATCAGACGTCTTCTAACAAGAATGATGGCTATAATTCCGGCATTTTATACTATTCTGCATTTTGGAGAAGATGCACTTGGCGGACTTTTAGTATTGAGCCAGGTGGTATTGAGTTTACAGTTAGGATTTGCGGTAATCCCATTGATTCATTTCAACTCTGACAAATCAAAAATGAAAGAATATGCAATTAAGACCTGGGTAAAAGTTCTTGCTTGGCTTACCGCATTAATCATTGTTAGTTTAAATGTGCAGCTAGTTATTGAAGAGATTGGAGGCTGGATAAAAGATACGACAATCAATGTTTGGTGGATCTACCTGTTGGTGATACCTATGATTATTATGGTATTCGCATTACTTGTTTATGTATTCATCATGCCTTTTTTCAAGAAGTCTGAACTTCAATCATCCAATGTACCCCATGGTGAAGCATTGGAAATCGGAGAAATTCAACCCATACTGTATCATAAGATTGGGATTTCAGTAGATTTTTCTAAAAATGACCGAAACACCTTGCGACATGCACTCCTGCAGGGTGGTAAAGATGCTGAATATCATCTAATACATATTGTTGAGACGGCGGCGGCCAGATTCCACGGAGAAAAAGTTTTAGATTTTGAGACTCAAAGTGATACCGAGAATTTAGAGAAGTACAAATTGAATTTGGAGAACTTAGGCTATAAAATAAAAATTGCTATTGGCTATGGTAGTGCAGCAAAGGCCATTTGTGAAGTGGTTAAAGCAAAAGACTTAGATCTTTTGGTCATGGGCGTGCACGGGCATTCAGGGATCAGCGATTTGATCTTCGGCACGACAGTAGAAAAAGTTCGTCACCAGGTCAAAATTCCGGTTTTAATTGTTAAATAATCTTAAACAAGATAGGTTCTAAATGCTCCATTCAGGCTTTATTGAACGCTCAAAAAAACCTGAATAAAGGATGAGCTAGTTTATTCAAACTGAAATTTTATAAAGAACAATGTGAAACAATTTAAACCTAGCTAAAGCTTTTTAATTAGCGCCAATCCAATTTCAAACTAATGATTATAAGTTCCTGTTGTGGATTTTCTTTCGGATATTTGTAGAGCTATGGGAAGTGGAATAAGTATAAAAAACAAAAGAGCCTATTTTGAGTATCATATACTTGATACTTACACAGCGGGAATAAAGCTACTCGGGACAGAAATTAAGTCAATACGTGAGGGAAAAGCGGATATTAACGATGCCTTTTGCACTTTTATTGACGGTCAATTATTTGTCAGGAACATGCAGATTGCAGAGTATTCGCATGGTTCTTTTTATAATCATGAGGCAAAACGCGACAGGATATTGCTATTAAATAAAAAAGAGTTAGCTAAACTTAGGATAAATATTGAAGAAAAGGGCTTTACCATCATTCCATTAAAGATATTCACTTCAGAAAGAGGATTTGCCAAGCTAGAAATCGGACTAGCACAGGGCAAGAAAATTTACGACAAACGTGAAACACTTAAAGATCGAGATGCGAAACTGGAAATGAGCAGGGCGATGAAGAGGTAAGTTGTTGTCTGTTGTCTGTTGTCTGGCTACCGTACCCAATCTGATAACTGTTAACAGATAACTGATAACAGTATCCTACCAGGCCTTCTCACCCACCAATGGCACAAATCGAAAGGTGTCTAACACAAAGCGCTCAAAGTCATTTTCGGCAATTCTAAGTACAGTTATCATTTTCTGTGATTTTTCATCCCCAACAGGGATCACCAAAATACCCCCAATTTTAAGCTGTTTTAACAATATTTCCGGAACAAGGGGCGCACCGGCGGTGACAATTATTTTATCATAAGGTGCATATTCAGCTATTCCTTTAGATCCATCTCCATAAAAAAAATTAGCCTGATAACCCATATGAGGTAATACCTGACGCGTACGAATATATAGATTCTCTTGCCTTTCAATTGTGAAAACCTTAGCTCCCAGCTCAATTAAAATGCAAGTCTGATAGCCAGAACCAGTCCCAATTTCCAATACTTTATCGCCAGCATTGATATGCAATAATTCAGTTTGATAAGCAACAGTATAGGGCTGAGAAATCGTTTGACCATCTCCAATGGGGAAGGCAATGTCTTTATAGGCTTGATTCCAGAAGGTTTCGTCGAAGAAATAATGGCGCGGGACCTTCCCGATTGCCTTCAACACATTTTCATCGGTGATTCCCCGCTCTCTGAGATATTCTACCAACTTTTTCCTTGCCCCCTTCTCGCGGTATTGATCAACTAATTTATGTGCCATCTGTACACAAAAATAGTCTTATTGCTTGTTTTAAGAAATAAATTAGAGATAAAATCAGGAAATATTTTTTAATAGGGATCTACATCAATATGCATATAAACACCTTTATTAATGGGTTGACTATCAAATTGGATTAAAATCTGTTGAAGTGCCTCTTTAATCTTTTGAATAGACACCCCTTCCCTTTCAACCTTAATTAAAATAGTTTGTATATAGTAATTTCGAATCCTACTGATCATCGGTGCTTCAGGTCCCAAAATTCGATTTCCAAATTGTGATCTTAATATTTTGGCGAGTGAATTAGCAATAAAACCAAGTTTTGAAAGATCTTTGTGCTTAACATCTAACTGAATAAGTCGGTAAAGTGGTGGATAGTGAAAGTTTCGACGCTCTAATATCTCCGTATCGAACATCTCTTCGTAATTATTTTTGATTACCTGATTTATAATCCTGTGGGATGTATCATAAGCCTGAATAATTACTTTACCCTGTTTTGCACGCCTTCCTGCACGCCCAGATACTTGGGCTAACATCTGATAACTTCGTTCAAAGGCCCTAAAATCAGGATAGTTTAACATACTGTCTGCACTAATAATCCCAATTGTGGTCACATTTCCAAAATCAAGTCCCTTCGCCACCATTTGAGTCCCAACCAAAATATCAATTTTCCCTTCCTCAAAATCGTTTAAAAGTACCTGAAAACTATTTCTTGTACGCGTGGAATCAAGGTCCATACGGGCAATACGCGCATTTTCAAAGATTCGCTGAAGTTCATCCTCAATTTTTTCGGTTCCAAAGCCTTTTTGTTCAATACGGGTGGATCCACAAGCGGGACAAGCACTAACGATATCTTGTTTATATCCACAATAATGGCAATGTAGTTTTGCACTGCTTTTATGGAACGTAAGGCTCACATCACAATTAATACACTTTGGAGTGTATCCACAGGTGGTGCAGAGTAAAACAGGCGTATAACCACGTCTATTCTGAAATAGAATTACCTGTTCTTTACGTTCTAAAGCTTCTTTAATTTCTTTCAGTAAAACAGAGGTAAAATGCGATTGCATTGTTTTTCGCTTGGTTTCTTCAGCAATGCTAACCACCTCAATTAATGGCGATTTAACACCTCCAAAACGCCCCTTTAGCGTTACAAACCCATATTTTTTAATTTTAGCATTGTAAAAACTCTCCATGCTTGGAGTAGCCGATCCCAAAACGATTTTAGCTTTATGTAAATGAGCAAGGTAAATAGCGGTATCTCTCGCATGGTATCTCGGAGCTGGATCGTATTGCTTATAAGAGGATTCATGTTCTTCATCCACAATAATTAAACCCAAGTTCTTGAAAGGCAGAAATATGGAAGACCGAGCTCCTAAAACTATTTTAAACTCCCCTTTTAATACCTTTTGCCAGACCTCAGCGCGTTCATTATCATTGAATTTGGAATGATAAACACCAATTTGGTCTCCAAAATGCTCACGTAACCTCTCTATAACCTGGGTAGTTAAAGCAATTTCTGGTAGCAGATATAATGTTTGTTCCTCCTTGAGCAGCATTTGCTCAATCAAGCGGATATAAATTTGAGTCTTTCCGGACGAAGTTTCTCCATAAAGTAAAACAACACCCTTTTTATCAAGCTGATCTTCTGTTTCATGAAGTGCTACGGCTTGAGCTTCGTTTAATTCAAAGTCACGAATATCTTCTAGATCAACCGAACTTAAACGACTTACCACCTTATCCTCTTGAACAAATATCTCCTTATCTAACAAGGCTTTAAGTATTGAATTGGAAGTTCCAGAAGCATCTATAAGATCAGCTTTGGAGATTTCATCCTGTTGTTTTTCAAGCTTAAAATAAGCAAGCAGGACCTCCAACTGTTTTGGTGCGCGCTCTAACACTTCAAATAAAGCTTTTCTATTTTCAGATTCTTTATATTGAGGATTTAGAACGATAAAAGCCTTCTTACGAGGTTTAAATTTTTCGGTAATTTCTTCAGAAATAACAATTACATTCTTCTCGAAAAGTGCTCTAAGAAGTGGGAAAACAGTTTTCTGCCCTAATAGCTTACTGATATCACTTACACTTAATTCAGGGTGTAGTTCAAGAGCATCAACAATTAAAAATTCTTTATCGGTTAGACTACTTTTATCAATCTCTTCAGCAGTATTTAAAATAATCCTTGTTTCACTGGCAAGTTTTAAAGCAGAAGGTAGAGCGGCCTGCATCACTTCTCCCAAATGGCAGAGGTAATAATCAGCCATCCAATGCCATAATTTCAATTGAAACTCATTGACAATTGGATCAGAGTCTAATACATCTATAATATATTTAGCCTCATAAAGTGCTGGCGGCGTTTCAGTAATCAGGCAAACTATGGCAGTATAAATTTTACTACGACCAAATTGTACAACTACACGCTTCCCAATGGCAATATCATCAACCAATTCTTGAGGAACACGGTAGGTATAGGTTTTGGAAATGGCTAAAGGAAGAACTACCTCAATAAAAATTGTCTTTCGAACAATGCCTTCATTTTCATTAAATTCAAGCATTATTTATTTTTTAAGGTGGCAATTAGTAAACTCATCCATCCCATAATAAAAAACAAGCCGCCAATGGGGGTAAGCGGACCAATTACACCTACCTGACTAATATTTAAAATCTCTTTTGTGGATATTAAATATAAAGAACCTGAAAAAAGAAAAATGCCGATGGTGAAAAACCAAGCAGATAAATTAAT
>JBIHZP010000078.1:0-5652 GCA_044231315.1 Daejeonella sp.
GTACGCCGAGTTTGTTCATGAACTTGGCCAAAAGCGTCCTCCACCTGAAAAATATCGACTTGAAAATTATATTGAAGATCATTTAAATCTGTCTGACTTAGCACATCATTAAAAGAAAAAACAACTGGATAACGTGCCCGAAGGATACTATCACGTAACCTAAAAATACTGTCTGCCTTTTTTTGCTCACCCAGCAAATAATTTGCGTCCGATAACCTGGGTCTTCTTTTCTGTATTTTCTTGGGTTTTTGCGGGATGGATACAAATTGAGGCTGTTTTACGAGAATGGTAGTTGAAGGTTCCATCATCTCGACCTTTTTCTCCAAAAAACTATTAGCATCGCTTTTAGCCAAGCGCTCCACTACATTTTTTAGGGCCTCATGTACAGATTGATCAAATAAACGCGACTGTAATTGGTACGACTGCCTGAAAAAATACCATTGCATACCCACCACACCAACTAGGGCAATGGCCATTAATCCAATAATTAAAGTGATACTTTTTCGCTTCATGAGCTTCAAAAATACGCAACATGCTCTTTGTCAGCTTAGTTTTAACATATTTTAACAAAGCCTTAACAAAATCATCTCGATGAACATTCTATTTTTGAGCGAAGAAAAAAAAATCGAATGCCTTTCAAAATGAATTTTGTCTGCATTCATTAAAAAAAATTTATGAAAAGATATCTTATTAATCCCCATTTACTGTTGATGGGATTTTTCGTTTTAATTATTGTCGGTTCCAGTTTATCGCTGAGAGCTCAGGTAGAGAGAAAAATGGTTAGAAGCATTATAATTACTAATGGCGATACCATTGTAAATGGCCAAAAACTAAGCGAAGCCAATAAAGAGGATCGTATTCGATTAAGAAAAGAATTGAAAGAAATGGGACAGGAAGCAGGTGTTCCATTAGAAAATAGGGTGATAATTAGAAAGAACATGGGCAAAGAACCTTTAATCTTAAACTGGAATGAGAATGCGGATGGAGAAATGAAAATAGTCCCAAAAGATGGCCAAATGGAGGACTCTTCCAATTATAATTTCGATGAGAGAAATATGAATCTTGACTCTTTACTCAATGGATTCAATTTTAAAATCGACGGACTAGATAGTAATTTAAGAAAGCGGATCATTACCATGCATAGAAATTTTGACTCAGACGAACCCCGCTCAAGCGGAAGAATGAGTCCCGATCGACCTGCACCTAGATCTCCTTTGCCACTAGGAGAACAAAGAAGAAATTCATCATCATTTAGCTTTAATCACATGGATCAGGATGGCATCCAAAGCAAAATGAATATCCGCATTAGTGATATTGAAAAAGAGAATTTGGAGAAAATTACTGGAAGCAAAGAATCAATTTCTAATTTAAAAGTGGAAGATCTTACGGTTTTTCCTAATTTCTCAACTGGCAAAATGGGAATATCATTCAACTTATCGATGCGCAGCCCATTAAAAATCAAAATACTAAACAGCGAATTTAAGCAGGTTTTTACGGATGAGGTGAGCAACTTTAACGAAAACTATAGCAAGCAAATTTCTTTGCCAATGAATGGCATGTATTACATCGCAATAAAACAGAATAATAGCTGGTTTTTGCGGAAGTTGATTAAGAGTTAATTGTTTATGAGGAAGAAGCAGAAAGCCCCGTCCTTTATGGGGAACGGGGCTTCTGTTTTTAATGAATTTTCAATTAGAATGGCAAATCATCATCTCCAGGAGCTGAACTGATATCAACCGGACTAGCAACTTCTGGTGCTGCTGAAGCAGTTTCAGATGCGCCAAGTGGTGTTAATCTCCAAACAGAAAGAGTGTTAAAATAAGCTGTTTTACCTGTTTTATCTACCCATGCACGACCGCGCAGATTGAAAAACAATTCTACATTATCTCCAACTTTAATATTGTCAAATAAATTAACCTTATCCTGCACTGCTTCAAACTTCACGAATTCGGGATAAGAAGGGTTCTCTGCATATTCAAGTATAAGCTCACGTTTTTTGAATTTTTCACTCACAGCTATTACCTCTGAGATTTCATGTACTTTTCCTTTTACTTCCATTGTATTTATCTATTTATGATCGAAAATTTTTTTATTCCCAAACAATATCGGGAATTATTCGATGTATTTAACATTCGAATACTATTTGTAAAAGTATAAATTTCAGGCCGTTTTTAATTGTTAACTTCGTAAATTATTATGCAAGTTTTCCACACAAAAAGTAAGATCATCATTACCTGCAATAATCGACTATCGTCGTATTTGCAACAGGAAGTTGAAGCCCTGGGTTATAAAATAATCAGAAGCTTCGCTACAGGCCTCGAATTGGAGGGCACTTTGAATGATTGTATCCCATTAAATCTTAACCTGCGCTGCGCTAGTCAGGTTTTATATTCCATTAAAACTTTTACCGCCGAAAATCCAGCACGCCTGTACAAGGAGCTGATGGACATCGCTTGGGAAGATTTAATTGATTTTACAGGTTATTTCTCAGTGACATCAACTGTTGATAATGAGACCATTACCACTCCTCTTTTTGCTAATTTAAAAGTAAAGGATGCCATTGTTGACCGCATCAAAGAGAAAAAAGAACTTAGACCTAATACAGGATCGGATGCCAGTAAAGCCGTAATTCACCTTTATTGGAAGGAGAATGATGCTGAAATATTTATCGATACTTCGGGCGAAACGCTGGCCAAGCATGGTTATCGTAAAATTCCGGGTAAAGCCCCAATGCTTGAAGCTTTAGCTGCAGGAACTATTATGGCCACCGGATGGGATAGAAAAAGTCCCTTTGTGGTACCCATGTGCGGTTCTGGCACCTTAGCCATTGAGGCTGCGCTATTGGCATGCGATAAAACTCCAGGACTATTTCGCATGAATTATAGCTTCATGCATATTATAGGCTATGAGGAAGAGGTATTTTTCGTCGAAAGACGCAAATTGAAAGATCAGGCCAAGCGCGAAATCGATTTCCGCATTGTTGCAACAGATATTTCGGAAGATGCCATAGATGTTTCCATTAAAAATGCACGCACAGCAGGTGTAGATCACCTCATCGATTTCAGTGTATGTGATTTTGCCGACACGGAAGTCCCAGAAGGACCAGGAATAGTGATCTTTAACCCAGAATATGGAGAAAGATTGGGTGTTCACTCCAAGCTTGAGGCGACTTATAAACGCATTGGCGACTTCATGAAGCAGAAATGTAAAGGCTACCGCGGCTATATATTCACAGGGAATCCTGATTTAGCAAAAAAAATCGGACTCCGAGCAGATAGAAGAATTGAGTTTTATAATGGGAAGCTAGACTGTAGGTTACTGGAATACGAATTATATGAAGGAAGTAAAAGAGACCCAAAACCTGTCGAATAAGGATCTAATTAACTTAACCGTACAGTTTGTAAAGGAAAGCCTCCAAGGTGCAGAAAGCGGACATGACTGGTGGCATATGGAGCGGGTGTGGAACAATGCCATACTTATTTCAAAAACAGAAGATGTTGATCATTTTATCGTAGAACTTGCTGCACTTCTTCATGATATTGCCGATAGTAAATTCCATAATGGCGACGAAGAAATTGGACCAAATAAAGCTGGCGACTTTCTAAAAAGCATCGGAATTGAGGATAATCAAATTATTCATATTCAGCAAATTATACGAAATATGTCGTTTAAGTCAAGCCTAGGAACGCTCAATTTCACTTCTAAAGAAATGGAAGTGGTTCAAGATGCCGACCGTTTGGATGCCATTGGCGCGATAGGTATTGCTAGAGCATTTACTTATGGGGGATTTAAAAACCGAGAATTATATAATCCAGAGATCCCACCGGCCCTCAACATGAGCAAGGAAGAGTACAAATCATCTAAGGCTCCAACAATTAATCACTTTTACGAAAAGTTATTGCTGCTGAAAGATAAAATGAATACCAAAACAGGACTTCGTATCGCCGAAGAGCGACATCAATTTATGCTTAGCTACCTAGAACAATTTTACAATGAGTGGAATGGAAAACAATAAGAGTTTTAATTATTTTGCTTATGCCAGCAATTTGAAAAAAAGCAATTTAGAGCAATGTGTGGGCAGCAAAATCGATAATTTTCTGGAGGGACGCCTGCTTGATTATGGCTTTCGCTTCAATGTAAAAAATGCGGATGCAAAAGCAAGAGCAAATATTATTGCTTCAGAATCGGAAGATGTATTTGGCGCTATTTATGAGCTTGAAAACTCCGTTAAAGAACAACTTTTAAAAAGCGAACCCGGCTACAAACTGATTGAAGTAATTATTGAGACTGCAACAGGGCATGTACCAGCTTTCACTTTTATTTCGGATGCAGACGTAGAGGATATTTACCCAGCAAAAGACTATTTAAAAAGTATTACTGAAGGAGCAAAAGAACATAAACTACCTGAAGAATACCTCGAGTTTATTGTTTCGATGTCTAAATAAAGGCAAGTATCCCGAAATAAAGAAGCATCATTATGCTGCTTACTAGCGTCATGCGAGACATATTTTTAAAATTTGCCTCTGCAGGATCTTGATAGACTGCAAGAAACCATTTTATAAATAGGATTAAAACTGGAGAAGCAATGAGTAGAAACAGCCAAAAATATTGAATCAAGCCAAGGCTTTGCCAATAAAAATAGACTAGTATTCCTGATAATAGGAAAAGAACAGCCGAAAAATAAAAAGAGCCACGAATTCCCAAGATGATGCTTAATGTCGTATCCCCACGTTTTGAATCCTCTTCATGTTGATAAACCTGAGTAAGGGGATAGGTGGCACCTATCAGGCAGGAGGAAATTAAACCCGCTAAAATAAAATTGAAATTCCAATCACTTAACCATTCGAAACTGCCAATAGAAGCGTAAGTACTCCAATAAATAAAAGCTCCCTGAAAAATAAAAACGATAAGAAAGCTAATAATGGGATATTTTTTGAGCCTAAATTGCGGGTGACTATACATTTTGGATATTATTCCATAAACAAGGACTGCAAAAAACAGAATCCATCCCACAAAAAGAGAGAGCAATAGGGCTATCACATCTAAGAGTAGAGAAAAATTATACAAACTTTTATCTACTGGAGGTGGAGATTCAATCAAAGCAATGCTACCTTCATCTTTATCAAAATAGCTGTTAAACCCATTGCTTGCCGGATAAACCAATAAATGCCATACCACAAAGGTCAGCACTGCATTAAAAACATTTATATCTGTCGCTTGCGAGAGCGCGAATAAATAAACAGGTAGTAAAAAGACTGAAAACAATAGACGTAAATGCAGCAATGCTGATGCACTAGGAACAAATTTTCTAATAAAATTCATCCCCTAAATTAACATTTAAAATAAAATTATTAAAGTTTCGCCATTTGAAAGAATTATGTCATTTCTTGTATGATTAAAACTCGAATCCTAAAAATTGTGTAATTTACTAGAATATGAGCAGTTGTATAAGCGCGATTGGTACCGCTAACCCAAAAAATCGAATTCCGCAGAATGATATCTACAATTTTATGGTCAAAGCATCCGGTTTAAATGCCAATAATGCTTCCAGACTCAAGCGAATTTATGATCATTCAGGAATTGAGTTCCGCCATTCGGTGATAGCCGATTTTGGAGAAACTGAAAGTCATAAAAATACCTTTTTTAGTCAAG
>JBIHZP010000079.1:0-5650 GCA_044231315.1 Daejeonella sp.
GCTTGCAGGCAGGTGCTGGCATCGACCTAGGAAACATAAGCTTTGATGCCCGTTATGAAGCAGGATTAAGCAATATTAGCCAAAGCGAAAAATACAATCAACAACAGCGATTATTTCACTTGAGCTTGGGCTTTAAATTGTTTTAAAAAAAAAAGAGTGCCCAGCAATATCGCTGGGCACTCTTTTAATTATAAAATCTAATTTTACCTGTTCAAGGTATTATCAAGAGCCGGCTTATTAGCAGTAACTGCAGTTGGCGACAAGTCTCCACGAGCACCAATCGTATAGATTCTTCCCTTAGAGAAAGAAACAGCTGCTCTAGTAATTAAATTAGTAGCCGATCCAGTAGTACGAACATTTAGGTTGTAAACACCATTTGGTAAGGCAACAAATGCACCACCCGCTTTGTATGCTACAGCAGCACCTACAGCCACTTCAGCTGCCGTAGTATTGGTGTTTACTGCGTACAAAGTCATGGCGCTAGAATTAAAAATAGCGTTTACGAATCTAACATAAGCTCTACCAGTATCTAGCGTAGCTGGGAAGGCATCTTCCACAACAAAACCATCTACTGTTTTAGAAGTGGTATTATAAATTCCACTTAAGTAAAAGGAATAATCCTTTTGCGCAGCAATAGTACTGGTAATGCTAGAGATACCTAAATCTTTATCCACAAGGGCAGCAATTTTTCCTGAGAAAACATATTGTCCAGGTTTGATAGATGAATAAAGTCCGCCAGCGCCAACGCCACCATAAACAACCCCAAGAACCGATTCTGTTCCACTTGTGGAACTGATTGCAGTCATTTTGACGTCATTCGCATAAAAATTAACTCCCGGAGTACCTAAACCGAAGTTAAAAAACTTGATACGCGCCTGAGGAGCATCGCCAGTGATATCCTGAACGGCGTTTTTTTCACATGAATATAGTGCTGTTATTAGCAACAGTCCTAAAATATAATTTAATCTTTTCATATCTGATAATTAAGGTTGAGTGATCCATAATGGTTTAGTATGGAAGTCTAAATCTAGTCCGCCAATTTTTTCAAGAGATGCTCTATTCCAAACATATTCAGAATTAAATCTCATACGAATTCTTTGAGCAATCTTTCCATTATTATCAGCATAAAGAATTGTTGGAGTAGCAAAACCCATAAACACCTGCTTTCCACTCGCTGGATCTACATCTGTATAGTTGTAACGACGAAGGTCCATCCAAGTTTCATTATGACCCCAACCCCATTGTGCAATGTACTTCTGTGACATAATGTGCGATAAGGTTAAACCTGCAGCACTTGCCGGTACAATAGCAGTGGAAGCAAGAAATGCGGCCTTTTCTACTGAAGTAATCTGTGTTGGTTGTTGTCCATTATCTAGATTTCTAGCATTTACAAAATCAATATGTGTAGAAACACCATTTTTATAGGCTGTTAATGCAGTAGTCTTATCTCCAGATCTGTAAGCAGCTTCTGCCTTAATAAACTGAAGCTGAGAATAAGTCATAAGAGGCATTCTAGCCTTATCATCGAAAAGATAGGAACCCGGTAATTTTAAACCACCAGTACCCGCATAACCATGAAAATTATTTGGTCTTTGGGTAGTTGTTAATGCACCAAAATTAATGGTATTTATGTCTAGTCCACGAAATACACCATCAGGAGATGACGCTAACATCCTACTCTTACGCGGATCATCAGCACCTACAAACTGATTTCCATTCATTAAATTAAGAATGAAATTGGTTTGTCTGTAATTGGTTATATTATCTCTTGAGCGACCCCAAAAATTGATATCATTGTTCTGCGTATTTGGATAAGTTAATAATGCATCATCTGCATTGCTACTAAACGACTTATCAACAGCCGCGATTACATCAGCAGGCTTATAAGAAGCCTTATTTGAATAATGATTCAAATTTAAAGCAAGCATGCCATAAGCTAATTTTAACCATTTGGTACGGTCGCCATTATAAACTTTATCAGTTTTACCAAGGTAAGCAGAATTTACTGCACCGTCAGTCCGCTGAAGATTTACAATTGCTGCATTTAAAAGCTTTTGAACTTCTAAATAAGCATATTCCTGATTGTCATAGTTAAAAGTAAACTTAGTTTGATCAAAAGCTTCTTTAACGATAATTTCGCCGTGCATATCGGTTAAAACCTGCCAGCCCCATGCTTTTACAATTTGACCAACTCCCAATAAATCCCAACGCTCCTCAGCTTCGGCTTTCGTGTTCATATCTACAAGATTTTGACCGAAAGTCCAATAAACTTCTCTAAACTGCTGTGCAGCATTATCGCTTGAAGGATCATAACCCATTCTATCCCAAGTACTTATGCTAGTTCCTGGAAGATACCAATTTTGAGTGTATCGACCAATAAAACGACCATCGTATTGGGGAGCTGTCACCATCCAATGCAATATAGGTGATAAGTATAGGTTCGCTGAAACCTCCTGTGGAGCATTTGGATTTGTATTTACATCCAGATACTTTTCACAACCAGTTGTCGAAATAACGACAGCTAGTATTAATAAATATATTTTTTTCATTTTTTATTCCTCCTTAATTATAAACCAATTCTGACACCAAAATTGATACCCCTTGGTATCGGGAAATTACCATAGTCAATTCCGGCAGCTCCAGAACCACCAACAGCGGCTGTATTACCATTAACAATTGGATCAAGACCAGAATAGTTTGTTAATAAAAACAAATCTGTTCCTGTTACGAAAACGCTTGCTCTCTTTACAAAATTCTGTCTCTTCAACAATTTCTCTGGCAAAACATAGTTTAGAGTTACATCTCTTAATCTCAACCAATTGATGTCCTTTTCGATAAATAATTCTTCACTAATTCCTGTATAATAATTAGTTTGAACACTTGGTACAAGAACTATATTATTTGCAGTTGGAGTAGCAGAATTTTCTTTACCATCTCTAAGTACACCATCTACTACACGTGGCACATCTCTATCAAGCGTACGGGGACTTAATCCTCGAGCTGTTAAGAACTGTTCTGTTCCATTCAATACATCTCCACCTTTTCTAATATCGATTAGGAAATTAAGGGAAAGGTTTTTGTATTTAAAGGTATTGGTAATACCAATTGAAAAGTCTGGCTGACGATCGTATCCACCATCAATAAATAAAGTTGATCGCAATGGGATACCTGTTGTTGGGTCAATCAATAATTTTCCTTGGTTATTTCTTAAATAAAAATTACCAGTTAAAGAACGTGTTGATAAACCTGGGGCAGTACCATTTCTAACGTTACCAAATAACCAAGTATCAGAAACATAAGATTCAGGCAATTCATTTGGCAAGGCTAAAACCTTACCTCTAGCACTTTCAAAATTGGCTAAGATATCCCAAGAAAAATTGCTTCTCATGATTGGAGTACCTCTTAGAGTTAATTCAAGACCCTGATTTCTAGTTTCAGCACCGTTTAAATTAAACAAGATAAATCCTGTTCCGTAACTACCTCTAATATCATTAACAATTTGATCTCTAGTTTGCTTACGATAAACTGTTGCATCTATGCCAATTCTTCCATCTAAAAAGCTAAGTTCAGTACCTACTTCGTAAGAAACGGCAAATTCTGGCCTTAAACCTAAATTCGGACCAGTAAAGCCATATCCGTAACCCCCATTTGAAGTGTTTTTATACTCCAATGCTGGTCTGTAAGCATAAGGTCTTGCATCTTTACCTACTTCCGCATAAGCCGCTCTAAGTTTACCTGTCATGAACTTACCCAAAGAAGGTATCGCATCTGAGAACACAAAACTTGTTGAAACTGAAGGATAGAAGAACGAATTACTTTCTGTCGGAATGGTTGATGTCCAGTCATTTCTACCTGTAACAGTAACAAACATATAATCCTTAAACGCTACAGTAGCACTACCAAAAGCACTTACAAGACGTCTTTGAACCGTAGTGCTCAAATTATTTCTAATAACAGTATTGTTTACTGATACAAAATTAGGATCCAAGAAATCTCTTCCCTGCATTGCATCGGTATTGGATTTTAAATCTTGAATCGCACTACCCACTAAACCGTTAATTGTGAAATTTTTAGAAATATTTTGCTTTTTAACATTAAGCACGGTTTGATTGGTAATGTTACGTGTAACATCGTTTGCAATATCTATAGTACCGTTAGTATTAACACCATAAGCACTTTCTGGATGACGTAAAATCATGTTTTGATTGGTATAACTATCTACACCAATGTTGGTACGAATATTACCCCATTTGAACGGAGTAAATATCAAACCAAGATTTGAAATAATCCTATTGTTTTTTGAAGTGATAATATTTTTTGATACGTTAAAATATGGGTTATCCACTTCTGAAGAAGCACCTAGGTTAGTCAACCTACGACGAGTACCTGCAGGAGTTAAATAATCTTTTGCATCATCTGTTTGTGGCCAAACTAATAAACCAATTAATGGACCACCAAGACCCTTAAATGATTGATCATTCTTTGCATAGGTATAACCCATTGTAAGATCTGCTTTTAACCATTTATTTAGTTGTGCTTGAGATGCTCCTGTTAAGTTAATTCTGTCGTATACAGAGTTTGGAACAACACCCTCTTGATTGGTAAATGAAGAAGCAATTCTATAATTACTGCTATTATCTGCAGCTGCACCACTCAAAGCTATATTATGCTTTTGCGTAAATGCAGTCTGGAAAAATCCATCCACATTATCATAAAATTTAGTCCCCTCATCATATTTATCACCATAATAAAGGAATGTTGAACTTCCAACAGTACTTGGACCATAAACTTGCTGAATTTCAGGCTTAGCTCTAGTATTTTCTATTCTTAAACTATTAGAATATTCTACTCCACCTTGTCCAGCTTTACCTCTTTTCGTAGTAATTACAATTGCACCGTTGGCAGCATCAATACCGTATAAAGCGGCTGCTTCCGGGCCCTTTAACACCACAATGCTTTCTATGTCTTCCGGGTTTAAATCCGCCGAACGATTGGTGAAATCCACACCGCGATTACTGAAAGCTCCTCCTCCAGAACCTGGCGCATCAGCAGCTAAAACTCCAGTATTTAACGTTTTATTATCCATTGGCAAACCATCAATAATCATTAATGGTTGGTTACTTCCACTGATTGAACTCACACCACGAATGGTAATGGAAGAAGAAGCTCCTGGTACACCTGATGAACTATTTACTTCAACCCCAGCAATTCGTCCCTGAAGGGCATTGATAAAGTTTTCTCTTTGCGTTTGTGCAATGTCAGACCCCTTTACAGTTTGCTGTGCCGTTCCCAAGGAACGCTGTGTAGTAGTTTGCCCTAAAGCGGTAATTACAACCTCGTTTAATGAGGTAGCATCCGAACGTAACTGAACATTAATTACATTGTTTGTGCCTACAGTTCTTTCTACTGTTTTTGTTCCAATAAATTTAAATTGGAGAACTTGGCTAGCATTAGCCACAATAGAATAAGTACCATCAGTTCTTGTTGATGTTCCTCCTGTTGTTGATCCTTTAATTGAGATCGATGCTCCTGGCAAAGGCAATCCTTCGTCGTCTGTAACCTTACCGGTAACAGTCTTTTGCTGTGCAAAAGCTTGTAATGACACAAAGAAAACACCTAAAACCAGCATGAGTAATTGTTTTTTCATACA